>JBGVGM010000058.1:0-32696 GCA_045121655.1 Acutalibacteraceae bacterium
TTTGGTATTTCAAGCTTTATTCAGTGCTTCGGTATGAGTGCATTCGGCACAACTCTTATGGGTATCAATCCCGTTTTCACTTTTATAATCTGCATTGTACCCAGAGTTCTTATGGGTGCAGGCTCAGCACTTATCTATAAGCTCCTTAAAAAGAAAAACGTGCAGGACAACGTAAGCTCACTTATAAGCTTCCTTGCTGCTGCACTTCTCAACACCCTGTTTTTTGTAGGCTCATTTATTCTGCTTTTCGGAAACACAGAGTTCTACAGCGGTCTTGAAACACAGTTTGCAACAACCAACGTAATTGCCTTCTTTGCAGCATTTGTAGGTGTTAACGGCATTGTTGAAACCGTTGCATCAGGCATTTTCGGCGGCGCAGTAGGTAAGGTTATTTCAAAGCTTAAAAAGCAGGCTGCGTAACTAAAGCTACAGTAATTATTACAGAAAGGCGGTTCAGATTATGGAATTACCTCTTGGAATAAGAAAATACATCTATCAGTTTCAGGCTATGATGCCTAACTATGATACAGAGTGCCTTTTTTCAAAGGATGAGCCCCTCTCTTTTGAGGACAGAGAAAACGTAAAGCTCGCTTTTGTGGCACTTGCCGACACTCACATTGTAAACAATGAGTTCGCTTTCAAGAACCTCAACAACGCATTTGAGGATATCAAGAACTCAGGAGAAAAGTTTGACGCTCTTCTTCTTGCAGGTGATATTGCGGACTACGGCTTCAAGAGCGAATACAAGGGCTTCCTTGATGTTTACAGCAAGCAGGACGCAGTTCCTCACATCTTCCTTACTCTCGGCAACCACGACGCAAGATTTTTCTACGGCAGAGCAAGAAAGACCGTTATGGACTGGCAGAGCAAGCACCTTGGAATCGATATCGGCAAAAAGAGCTACTACTCCTACGATATCAACGGCTACACTTTCATTGTAATCTGCACCGAAAAGGCAGTGCTTGAAAAGGCGTACATTTCAAAAGAGCAGATTGCTTTCCTTGACAGTGAGCTTAAAAGAGCAACACAGAACGGTAAGCCCGCTTTCGTAATGTGCCATCAGGCTTTTCAGTTTACTCACGGACTTCCCGAGGTATGGAAAACCGGGGATATGGGCGAGCAGTCAGACGAAGTAAGAGCAGTTATGGAGAAGTACAACAACGTATTTTTCATCAACGGCCACCTTCACGGCGGTATCTGCAATTATGTTGAAGAGGTGCTCAACGAGGAAAAGGGCGTTGTTTCACTCAGTATTCCCTCATACAGAAAGCCCAACAACTTCGGTCACCGTGACTGCGGAACAGGCTACTACTGCTGCGTTTACGACGACAGAGTTGAGTTCACCGCAAGAAACTTCCTTACGGGCAAGCCCGTTACAGGCGACTATACCAAGTTTACATATAAGCTTAAATAAAGAATCAGGACAAAGCTTTACCCCACCGAGTAAAATCGGTGGGGTTTTGATGTTTAATTATATGCTTTATTTACACCGTATACGGCTTGGTCGTGGGTATAACCTTCGTATTCCAACTGATAAATCAAATCGTCACGGGAGAATGGCATTGTTTTGAGATAGTATTCTGCACATTTAACGGCTTGCGCGTACCAATCAGCTCCGCAGTTGTCGGCGGCAAATTTTGCATCAGTGGAACTATAACCTTCATATTCCAACTGTTTTATTAACCCATCGTGTGAAAAAGGCATTGATGAAAGATATAGCTTTGCTGACCTCAATGCGTTTCTCTGACCTGCTGTTGAGCTTGAACTATATGTAGGTTCAGTTGCTTTTGTAGTTGTTGGTTTTCTTGTGGTGCTTTCAGCCTTCTTTGTGGTTGTATCTTTTATCTCTGTTTTGTTTGAGGCGATATAATCGCTTTCTTGATTTGAAAGCTCAAAAATCAAGGGCATTTCTCCAGATTTTGCTTGACCTGTCATAGAGTCCATTTCAACAAATTCAAAAGCATCATTACCGGTCATGGTTAAAATGTAAGATTTCTTCTTTACGTCTTCCTTGTCTTTTTCAACCATTTTGCCCTCTTCAAGGGTGTATATATATACACGGTCAGTTTTAAGAATAAAGGTTTCTGAAGATGTTCTTTTATATGTACCGTCACGTGCAAATAAATCTGAAAAGGTAAAGGTGCCGTCTTCTCTGAAAGCAATATATGTTGTATCGTATAAGTCATTTAATGCTTTGTTGTCGCTTATATCAATGATTCTGTTTTTATAGTAAATTGCGCCTACATACCATGTGCCTTTCAACGTTTCATAACCTTCTGCGGTTGTTTGTTCTATAGAGGGGGCTTCATCATTGTTACGAAAAGTAAAAAAAGCACCGATTGTAATTGCTGCAATCAATATGATTACTGCAAGTTTCTTTTTCATTTTCCTGTCTCCTTATAATATACGGGTATATTGCTGATGCAACATACCCGTTGATAATCAGAATTTGTAACCGTCTTCACCTTTGAAGCCATTTACATGTTTGCAGACGCTTGTACAACGAATCATTACAACCTCACCGTCAATGATATTGAAACCAAACTGCCAGTTATTCGATGCTTCAACTGTAAGACCGTTGTCATCCACTACATATGTTCCTGTTTTCGGACCGTAGTAATAATATGTACCGTCATTGTATCCTGTTGCTTCAGCGGCATATTCAAATTTAACATTTCCATTTTTATAATAATAAATATACTCTTTTCTGCCATATTCTGTGTTTTCTCTCAATCCCCAATAACCTTGAAGACCTTTTTCAACTTCCTTTGCAGTGAAGTATTCATTCTTACCAAGCTTAATTGTATCATCTTTTATTGCATAGGAAATTTTCAGTTCATTTCCGTCAGCTAATGTAACAACAATATTTTCACTGTCTACAGTATATGCACAGTTTACATCTTCCTTGTCGTGTCTACCGTTACCGTCGTAATATGTCTGACCGATAGTTGCAGCTTCCTCTGTGAAGCTGATGTTGTTTACTGTTGAATCTGAACCGCCGTTAAAGAACCATGTTTTATTGCTGAGAAGCTCAACAACCTGTTCTCTCATAAGTCCTGATTTTGCTTCTTCTAATTTTTCATGTGAATCCTTGTAATCAGCGAGTGCTTCAAAAGCCGTGATAGCTTCGGCATAGTTGCCTTCTTCTAACAATGTAACTGCGTTTTTGTAGTCTGTACTGTTGCAAGCAGTAAAAAGGAACATAATTGCAACTGCAAGCACTAAGACAATAATTCTTGATTTTTTCATTTTTATTACTCCTTAATGATTTTAATTACAGAATAGGAACTATTCTTCTTATAATTATATAACAATACTTCCTATAAGTCAATACTTATAGGAAGTAAAATGTCTATATGAAGATAGTTTGGAGGAAGAATAATGCTTATTTTTGATTTGAGAGCCATAGGCAATAAACTTCTTGCGATAAGAAAAAAGACCGGTCTTACTCAGGCAGAAGTTGCCGAAGTTGCCGGACTTTCAGATCGTACCTATGCAGATATAGAACGTGGTTCAGTAAATATGCGAGCAGAAACAATACTTAGAATTTGTGAAGCATTACACATTACACCTGATGAAATTCTGACGGAGGAATCATCTGTAGAGTACAAGCAGAGCGAAATTTTTGAAAGATTGTCACTTTGTCCGCCAAAAGAAAGAGAAACTGCACTTCACATTCTTGAAATTTATCTTCAGTCATTGACGTAATGATCGCAAAGATTTACCCCACCATTTGTTTCGGTGGGGTTAGCATTTTGTTGTTTATTCCTCAAGCACATTCTTAAAGTAAAGCACATCGCCCGTACGGTTATAGATAATGCCTGAAATACCCTTGTCGTAAGCTACGTAGCTTTTCACTTCGTAAAGGGGAAGCACCACTGCAGCTCCTGAAAGGTAGCTTTCAGCCTTTGAGGCGGCTTTAGCCTTTTCAGCTTCACTGTCAGCCTGAGCGATAGCCTTTACAACTGAGTCGTAACCCTCAGAGGAGTAGCCGAAAATGTTGTTGCGGCTGTCAGAGGTGAACATAAGAGCTGAGTCCTGAACGGAGTTTCCGCTGTAGTTTATTTCACCAAGTGCAAGCTGATACTCACCGCTTTTTATACGCTTATGAAGGGTGTATTCATCGGTTGTTTCAACAGAAACATTGAAGATTACACCGAGAGTTGCCTGCCAGTTCTGAATAAGCTTTCTTGCGAAAAGCTCATCATCTGTCTTACAAAGTACCGTAACGGTGGCGTTGTTTTCGTCAATGGCGTCAAGACCTTTTCTCAGAAGCGCTTTAGCGTCCTTGCTTGTGTAGCTGCTGAATTTTTCTGCATTTTGAGAGTAGGGAGCAGAGCCGATTGTCATAGCACCGGGGAAAATGTGATTTGCTCTTTCCTTGCCGAGCTCAACGGAAACAAGGTTGAAATTAAAGGCGGAGGCTACTGCACGGCGCACGTCAATATTTTTAAGGTACTGATCGTTGCAGTTGAAAATAAGGGAATATACGGCTGATTTAAAGCTGTCTACGCAGTAGTTCTTGCTGCCGCTTACAGCCTGAGCCTGACTTTCGTTAAAGGGCGAAATGTCGTAGGTCTCATTTTTCAGCTTGCGAAGTCGGGTGTCCTGCTCATCGTTAATTGAAAAATAAACGGAGTAGGGCATTACATTCTTTGCATCGTAGTAGTAGTCGGAGTTCTTTCTGATTGATACAGAGGCGTTGTCCGCCCAGTTGTTGATGTAAAACGGGCCGTTATATATAAGATAACGGGTTGCAAGGCCGTATCTTCCGCCTGTGCTTTCAAAGAACGCTTCGTTACAGGGCATACAGGCAGGATCAAGCAGTGTGTAAAGAAAATCGGGGTCATTGTTGGTGAGCTTGATTTTCAGTGTGTGGTCGTCAAGTGCAGTGATGCCGAGATCGGTTTCGGGAAGTCTGCCTTCGTGGATATAACGTGCGTTGGTAATGGAATAAAGCTTGTACGCTGTGGGGCACTTGGTTTCGGACCTTACAGCACGTCTTAAGCCGAAAACAAAATCGTGAGCAGTAACGGTGATATTGAAAACTTCCTTACCCTCCTCAATGGGGTTGAGCTTGCCTTTTTCGTTATAGGTGGGGTAAAGCTGAATCTCGTCGCCGCCGAGAACTCGTTTGGCTGCAGAGGTAACTCTCCAGCGTGAATTCTGTCTCAGGTAAAATACATAAGTCTTTCCGTCAGAGGAAACATCCCACTTCTCAGCCATGCCGGGAAGAATTTCTCCGTTTTCGCCGAGAGTCACAAGACCCTCAAAGCAGTTGAGAATAATATTTCTTGCGCCCGTATCGGATATAATCTGAGGGTCAAGGAAAAGGGGATCGTTATCAATGGGGAAAATAAGTCGGGCATCGACTCCTTTTGTGCTGCCACAGGAGGCAAGAGAGAAAAGAAGCAGAAGAGCCAACAACACAGAAATTATCTTTTTCATCTTTTTCATTCCTTAAAATATATATGTTTAATTCCTAAATGAAAAATAGACTAAATATCTTTGTGGTACAATTAATCTATCTATTCAAAGGAGGACAAGCTAATGGAAACAACAAAACTTTTGCTGGTTTTTTCAGCTTTAATTATTATACTACTTATTATATGCATGGCACTCTTGGTTATGGTGCTAAAAAAGAATAATAACAAAGAATATGAAAGCATTTTATCCTCAGAGAAGGCTACAAGAGATGAACTTACAAAAACTGCCGCGGAAATTTCCTCTGCAGTGCGTGATGAATTCAGCCGCAGCCGAGTTGAAAATGCCAACGCTCAGAGTCAGCAGAGAAAGGAAATCGGCGAAGGCATCAAGGATATGTCGGAAAAGCTTTCAAAGATGACTACGGAAAATTATGAGTTCAACGTGAAAATGGCTGATATGATTTCCGTAAGGCTTCTTGATATGCGAAAGAGCAACGAGGAAAAGCTTGAGCAGATGCGTCTTACCGTTGACGAAAAGCTTAACGAAACCCTCACAAAGCGTCTCGATATGTCCTTCAAGACAGTCAGCGAACAGCTTGAAAACGTGTATAAATCACTGGGTGAAATGAAGGTGCTTTCAGGCAGTGTTACCGAAAATGTAACCTCACTTAACCGTATTCTCACTAATGTTAAGGCGAGGGGCACATGGGCTGAGGTTCAGCTTGAAGGACTTCTTGATCAGACTATTCCCGGTATGTATGAGAGAAATGTTATGACTGTTCCTCTTTCACGTAATATCGTTGAATTTGCTGTAAAGATTCCATCAGGCGACGATAAAGAGGCGTTTACTTATCTTCCTATCGACTCCAAATTCCCCGTTGAAACCTATATCAGACTTTGTGAAGCTGCCGACAGGGGAGATAGTGCAGCAGTTGAAGTGCAGAGAAAGGCGCTTGAAACAACGATTCTGTCTCAGGCTAAGGAGATTAAAAAGTACATCAACGAGCCTGATACCACTCCCTTTGCAATTATGTATCTTGCAACCGAGGGACTTTACAGCGAGGCTATTTCATCAAAAAACGGCATAGTTGAAAGATGTCAGAATGAATTCAGCGTAATGATTGCAGGCCCGTCTACAATTACGGCACTTCTCAACTCCCTTTCAATCGGCTTTAAGGCTATGGCAATTAACGAAAAGGCCAAGGAAGTGAGAGCCGTACTTGCTGCCGCAAAGGTGCAGTACGAAAAATTCGGTGTAGTGCTTGAAAAGGCAAGGAAGAAAATCGATGAGGCAGGCAAGAGCCTTGAAGATGCACAGAGCAGAAATAATATCATTCAGAAAAAGCTCAAGAGTGTTGAAGCAATTGAGCAGAGCGAAGCAGTTGAAATTTTAGGATTAGAGGAATAAAATATGATAAGATTTGAAAGCGACTATACCCAGGGTGCTGTGCCTCAGATTCTTGAGGTTCTCATAAAAACAAATATGGAGCAGACTCCCGGCTACGGTGAGGACAAATACTGCCTTTCGGCTGCGGAAAAAATTAAAAAAGAGCTTAAGCGTGACGATGTTGATGTGCATTTTCTCGTGGGAGGTACACAGACCAACCTTACCTTTATCGCATCTTGCCTTCGTCCCCATGAGGGAGTAATTTGTGCCTCAACGGGACACATCAATGTTCATGAAACCGGTGCAGTTGAAGCTACGGGTCACAAGATTTTACCCATATCCAGCTTTGACGGAAAGATAAATGCAAAAGACGTTGAAGAAATGGTTATTGCCCACGCAAATGACTCTTCCTTTGAGCATATCACAAAGCCTAAAATGGTTTACCTTTCAATGCCCACAGAAAACGGCACAATCTACTCGAAAGCCGAACTTCAGGAGATGTACGACTGCTGTAAGAAAAATAACCTTATACTTTATATCGACGGTGCAAGACTCGGCTATGCACTTATGTGTAAAGAAAACGATACCTCTTTTTCCGACCTTCCAAATCTCTGCGATGCTTTTTATATTGGCGGCACAAAGGTGGGGGCTCTTTTCGGAGAGGCACTCGTAATTGTAAATGATAAGTACAAGGAAGATTTCCGTTACATTGAAAAGCAGAAGGGTGCTATGCTTGCAAAGGGAAGACTGTTAGGCTTGCAGTTTGATACTCTTTTTACCGACGGACTTTACTTTGAAATTTCAAAGCACGCCATGAGGCTTGCAGATAAAATCAGAGATGCTTTCAAGGAAAAGGGTATAAGGCTTCTTTACGATTCGCCTACAAATCAGCTCTTCCCCATGCTTACTGATGAACAGATGAATAAGCTGAAAAATGACTTCAGTTTTTCATATTGGGGCAGAAATGAGGGACTTAACACAGTGCGTTTCTGTACAAGCTGGGCAACTCGGGAAGGCGATGTTGACACACTCATTGCGGCAATTTATGAATTATGATGTATATACATTTTCTGATGTATAATGAATAATCCGCAGTTTTTTCTCACTTTTGTGTTGAAAACCTTGTTAGTAAAGTTGAAAACTTTACGCTTTTAATGTTCAAAAGTCAAAAATTAAGTTAAAAATGTGGAAAACTCCGAGTTTTCCACATTTTTAATAACAAAACTCAATAAGTAAAGTAAAAAACTTTACAGTGGAAATTCGGCTGTAAAGTTTTTATCTTTTTATGTAAAATAAGGATTTTTGCATAAATCCTGTATAGAGAATGCAGAAGTTAAGTTACAGATTCTCAGAAAGGGCTGCAAGCTCCTCCATGGTCAGCTTTTCGGCTCTGACATTCACGTCAAGCCCGCTTTTCTGAAGTGCCTCAGCAACCTGATTTTTGGAAAGTCCCATTCCGCTTGCAATTGAGTTGACAGCGGTTTTTCTTCTCTGTGCAAAGGCAGCCTTAACCATTCTGAAAAACTTCTTTTCGTCACTTACCTTTACAGCAGGCTCAGGTCTGATCTGGAGCTTTATTACTGTGCTGTCAACGTTTGGCGGTGGCATAAATGAGCCTCGTGAAACGTTGAAAAGGTGTTTTACCTCTGCGTAGTAATTTGTGCATACAGTAATTGCACCTGAGTCCCTTGAGCCCACCGGAGATGAAAGTCTGTCGGCAGCCTCCTTCTGAATCATAACTGTAATTGCCTTAATGGGAAGCTTTTCTTCAAGGAGCATTGTAATAATGGGGGAGGTGATGTAGTAGGGAAGATTTGCGCACACTACCACGTCCATGCCCTGAAACTTTTCCTTTATAAGTGCGTGAAGGTCAGTTTTCATAACGTCAGCATTTACAATTTCCACGTTGTCGAACTCGCTGAGAGTTTCACTGAGTACCGGCAGAAGTCTCGTATCAAGCTCAATTGAAACAACCTTTTTTGCTCTCTTTGCAAGCTCAGCTGTAAGTACGCCGATACCTGCACCGATTTCAATTACGCCCGTATTTTCGTCAGCACCGCAGTTTTCAGCCATTCTCGGACAAACTGAGGGATTGATAAGAAAATTCTGACCAAGGGCTTTTGAAAAGTTGAAGCCGTGCTTTGAAAGCACGCGTTTCACAACGGATATATCTGATAAATTTTGCATAAACTCACTCCGAATATTAGATTTTGCTATTGCAATTTTTGGATTTTAATTGTATACTATATTTTGAATTATTCATATATTATAGACGAGGTGAACGAATATGTCAATTCTTGTTACAGGCGGTGCCGGTTATATCGGCTCACACACATGTATTGAACTTATCAAAGCAGGTTACGATGTTGTTGTAGTTGACAATTTCTACAACAGTAAAAAGGAATCTCTCAAGCGAGTTGCAGAGCTTTCAGGTAAATCCTTTGCTTTTTATGAGTGTGATATCCGTGATAAAAAGGGTCTCGACATTATTTTCAAGCAGAACAAAATTGATGCAGTTATTCATTTTGCAGGACTTAAGGCAGTTGGCGAATCATGCCAGAAGCCTCTTGAGTATTACGACAACAATATTAACGGTACTCTCTGCCTTTGTGAGGTTATGCGAAATAACGGCTGCAAAAAGCTTGTATTCAGCTCTTCAGCAACTGTTTACGGCAGCAACAACGTTTCTCCTCTTAAAGAAACAATGCCCGCAGGCGGTACAACCAACCCCTACGGCACAACAAAATATATGATTGAAATCATTCTTGAAGACCTTTACAAGAGTGATAACGAATGGGCAATTACTCTTCTTCGTTATTTCAATCCCATCGGAGCTCACGAAAGCGGAAGAATAGGTGAGGATCCCAACGGTATTCCCAACAACCTTATGCCCTATATCACTCAGGTGGCTATCGGTAAGCGCGAAAAGCTCAGCATATTCGGTGATGACTATGACACACCCGACGGCACAGGCGTAAGAGACTATATCCACGTTGTTGACCTTGCTCTCGGCCATGTAAAGGCTCTCAATAAGGTGCTCGGTCAGAGCGGCTGTAATATTTACAACCTCGGTACAGGTGTGGGTTACAGTGTACTTGACGTTGTAAAGGCTTTTGAGAAGGCAAGCGGTGCGGAAGTCAAATATCAGATTGTAGAACGTCGCCCCGGTGATATTGCAACCTGCTACTCAGACCCCTCAAAGGCTTATGCAGAGCTTGGCTGGAAGGCTGAAAGAGGCATTGAAAAAATGTGCGAGGACTCATGGCGCTGGCAGAAGAACAACCCTCAGGGTTACGGCGACTAAAAAAGTCGCTACATAAATAATATAAGGTGGACAGGGGACGGCAGAAAAAGCTTGTTCCCTGTTAATTTTTACAGTACTTTCAAGGTGATGAAAATGAAAAAAATTGCTGCGGTAAATGACATTTCCGGCTTCGGCAAATGCTCCCTTGCAGTTTCAATTCCTATAATGGCATCTCTCGGTGTGCAGTGCTGTCCTCTTGTTACGGGAGTATTCTCCAATCAGACAGGTTATGATAGCTTTTATTGCAGAGACTGCACAGACGATATGGAGCCCTGCATCGAAGAATGGAAAAAGCTTGATGCAAGCTTTGACGGAATACTTACGGGCTTTATTGCCAACGGTAAGCAGGGAAAAATTATTCATAAGCTGATTGATACCTTCGGAAAAGAGGGAACGGTTATTGCTGTTGACCCGGTTATGGCTGACGACGGTGAGATTTATAAATGCTACGACGAGGAAAGCGTAAAGGCAATAATCAGCCTTGCAAAGAGGGCTGATATAATCACGCCTAACCTTACTGAGCTTTGTATTCTCTCAGAAAGAAACTATAATGATATGCTTGCTCTTCCTGAAGCTGAGCTTCTTCAGACGATCAGAGAAATGTCTTTGCTTCAGAATAAGGACAAGGCAAAAATTGTTGTAACCAGCGGAATACACCTTGGTGAAAACAAGGTCGCAAACGCAGTTTACGACGGCGGAAAATTCGATGTTATAGAAACTCCCCACTACGGTGGAAGCTTTTCAGGTACGGGCGATATACTTGCCTCCTTTGTAACGGCGCAGTACATTAAGGGTGTGCCTGTAAATGAGGCCGTAAAGCAGGTATCGGATTTTATATGCAAAGCAATTGAAGAGACTATAAGAGATACAAAGGGTGACTACTGCCGTATGGACGGTGTGCATTTTGAAAGGTATCTCAGAGAGCTAGGTGACTTATAATGAAAAATTCTAAGCTGTTTAAAATCTGCCTTACGGGGCTGATGGCAGCACTTATTGCAGTTTTTACTGCTTTTGTAAAAATCCCCACAGGAATCAACAACGGTTATCTCCATTTCGGCGATTCCGTAATTTATCTTGCAGGCTGTATTGTAGGGCCTTTCGGTATAATTTCTGCAGCAATAGGCGGAGCACTTGCGGACATAATGGCAGGTGTTGCAGTATGGGCAGTGCCTACGGCAATAATCAAAGCGCTTAACTGTCTGCCATTTGTTCTTGCCACACGATATTACATAATAAAAAAGGGATGCTTTAAAATCGTAAATGCCTATACGGTAGCTATGACGGTTGTATCGGCACTGATTACTATATTCGGCTATCTTCTTGCGGAAAGTCTGATGTACTCTTTCCCGACAGCCCTTACAAGCGTACCCTTCAGTATTGTTCAGGCTGTAGGCAGTGGAGTGATCTTTGTGCTTATGGGTAAGGCTCTTGAAAAAGCAAAAATTGAAAGATTCAGAGGTGTATAAAATGGCAGACATAATTTACACTTATCACAATTCGGTTTACTTCAATATAACCAATAAATGCCCCTGCAGATGCGCTTTCTGTATAAGGGACAAAAAGGACGCAATCGGCGAGGCTGAAAAGCTTTTTCATGAAACTGAGCCTACAATAGAGGAAATCAGAAACGCAATTGATGCTTTCGATTTTGACGGAAAGGATACAGCAGTATTCTGCGGCTACGGTGAGCCTACAAACGCTTTGGATAATCTCATAAAGTCAGCAGAATATCTTAAAGAAAAGTTCCCCTCAATGAAGCTGAGGCTCAACACAAACGGACTTTCCGATTTAATCAACGGCAGAGAAACTGCAAAGGAAATCAGCACTCATTTTGACTTTGTATCAATTTCCCTCAACGATGTTTCAAGTGAGGAATACGATAAAATTACGCGTAATATCTATCCGGGAAAAGCCTATGAGGCTATGCTTAAATTTGCAAAGGACTGCGTAAATGAGGGCATAAACGTCCGCCTTTCAGTGGTTGATGTAATTGGCGAAGAGAAGATAAAAAAGGCAAAGGAAATCGCAGAAAGCATAGGTGCAGATTTTCTTTGCAGAAAGTATGACAGCTGATGAAGGATTTGAAAGGGCTTGTTATGGAGTGTGTCCGTGAGCAGGATGCATTAGGCATAAAATACAGCAGAAATATTACCTGGAAGGTCAGCTCTGCCTACATCAGAAAGTGGGGTCAGTGCAAAAGAAAGCCTGACGGCACTTGTGAAATCACAATTGCCCTGAGACTTTTAGACGACTCTGTAAGCGACGAAGCGGTAAAAACCACAATCCACCACGAGCTTTTACACAGCGTTAAGGAGTGCAGCGGTCACGGTGAAATGTGGAAACGCTACGCCGCAAAGCTTAACCGTCGTTACGGCTACAACATAAAAAGAACCTCCGACAACGAGGAAAAGGGCGTTGAAATGCCTGAGGCGAAGTATATTGTAAAATGCGAAAAATGCGGCGCAGAAATAGGGCGATATAAAATGAGCCGCCTTATTGAAGATGCAAGGTCTTACCGATGCACCTGTGGCGGAAGGCTGACAAGAATCAAATAACAAAACAGCGACACGGATTTCCTGAAACCGTGTCGCTTGATTTTATTTTGTCATACGGCTGAATCGGTAGTCGTCATATCTCAGCTCTCGCGATGAACGGTAGATACTCAGCACAAGACCTATTGCAAGGAAAAGGCAAACCGTTGATGAACCGCCTGCACTGATAAAGGGAAGGGTGATACCGATAACGGGGAGAAGTCGGGTACACATACCGATATTGATTGCCGCCTGAGAAATAATCATAAACATAACGCCGTAGCACATCATTGTGGCGGCAAAATTCTTCGATCTCTTACCCACCATAACGATTCTTACTGCAAGGAGGATAAACAGCAGCATAAGAAGGGTAGCTCCGATAAAGCCCGTTTCCTCACAGACGGCTGAAAAAATCATATCGTTTTCAACCTCGGGAATGGCGTTGGGTGTCTGGGTGTACTTACCGTTGAAAAGTCCCATACCGTAAAATCCGCCCTCTTTGATTGCGGCAAGAGCCTGATTCTGCTGATAGATTTCGTTGGTGTATTCCTCAGGATTAAACAGAGCAAGAATACGGTTACGCTGGATATCGTCAAAGATTTTGAACCAGATTACAGGTGAAGCCACGGCTACAATCAGTGCACCGGCAGGGAAGTAAAGCCAGTTAAGACCTGCAGCAAACATCATACCTATAAACATACACATAAAGATAAGTGCCGAACCCATATCACCCGTTGCGATAACGAGAAGAATAGGAACTGCTGCGTGCATGCAGAGGAGAAAAACGTGCTTGATATCTGAAATGTTGTTCTTCACCTTGCTTAAGTGAAAAGCAAAGGTGATAATAAAGCCTATTTTTACAATTTCCGAGGGCTGAAAGTAAAGTGAGCCGATTCTGAACCATGAGAAAGCGTCTGAACGGGCATCGGGAGAAACACCGAAGGGGAACAGAAGAAGCATCAGCATTACGCAGCCTGCACCCACCACCGGCCACAGCTTAAGAATAATATCGTAGTCTATAGCAGAAATTATCATAGCGGCGGAAACACCGAGAATTGCCGCAAGAATCATAACCTTACTGTCTCGTGAAAAAAGCGCTCCCGTTTCTGCGTCAAAGGTTGCACTGCTTACCATTATTGTTCCGAAAATTGAAAGAGCAAGGGTAAGCATAAGAAGCAGCAGGTCAGTGCCTTTAATGGCAGTTTTTACTTCTTTCCAGTTTATTTTTATTTTCAAAAAAATCACATCCTGAATTTGTCTTTCTATATTATATTAGAAAGAGAGGAAGATTTCAAGTGGTTTTTGTTTCTGTTTGATTGACAAGAGATTTATTTAATGGTAGGATGAGATAGAGAGATAACTAAGCCGAGGGAACCGCATAGGTGACGGTTGAGTTTCTTGAAAAGAATCCGGTAAAGTAGTTGCCAAACAGATAAAGGAGAAAAGCTGTTATGAAGCTAAAAAAACTGTTAGGGTTTGTTACAATAATAGATTTGTTGCTGTTAGCAGGAGCTTTTATATATATTCAACGAGTTTACGATATATTTGACTATAGTGTTATAGTTGCGATAGGTCTTTATAAATTTTCGTTATGTTCAAGTTTGGTAGCTCTGAGTGGATATTTGTTGGCTTCGAAAATTCGCAAATTAAATGTAAAGATTATCAGTCTTTTCGTAATGGTATTGACTGTCTTGTTTGGTATAGTGTTCACTGTGGATTCGTATAAAAAATATGATGATTACGTTGAGTCTTCAAACGGTAGTCATATAAGCGGCACATATAAAACGGAGAAAGAGATAAAAGAGTTATTGCCGTATTATGATTATTTCTATAATGAAGGCGGCGAAAACGCAGACTACTCCGTAAGTATGTTTAAGTCGAATTATTGCACAAACATAAGTATAGATAATCAACCCTATTTAGTGATTAACAATCCGTATTATGAAGCAGAGCTTTATTCGACCGAATTTGTTCCCGTAAAGTTGAAAATAAAAAGTGAAATGCTTAATGAAAGAAACCTCTCGGGAAAAGTAGAGTTATATAAAGCTGAAACCAATGAAAACGATGTATCTTATGTAGTGTACGAAGATGATTCAGGATATGCAATTGAAATGTCTCGAAAATCAGATATAAGTCAGATAGTATTTGATAATATAGATAAAGAAAAATTCAATATTGAAAAATTTATTGAAGTGTCAATACAGCAGTTTGAATTGTTATGTGAGCTGAAGGAAAAAGATACTGTTCCTTATTTTCAACATTACTACGCTGAAGAAGCTGAATGATTATGTGTAAAACTGAGACAGAGAGCAATCTCTGTCTTTTCCCTTATTCTCGGTTGACAAAGAAAAGAGTAGTTGATATAATAAAGCTCGAATGAACAGGTTGACGAAGACACTCCATCCGTCACAGCGTTGCTGTGCCACCTTCCTCAAAGAGGAAGGCTTCTTGGCTCCTTCTTTGAGGGAGCTGTCACGAAGTGACTGAGGGAGTAAAACAATGAAAGCAGGTGAGGGTATGACAGTTTTCAATTCAAACAGCGTTGAAGAAACTGAAGGCTTTGCAGAGAAAATCGGCAAGGTTGTTACTCCCGGCACCTGTATTGCTTTTTTCGGCGGCCTCGGTATGGGTAAAACCGCCTTTACAAGAGGTCTTGCAAGAGGTATGGGCATTGACTGTCATGTTTCAAGCCCCACCTTTGCAATCGTCAACGATTACGGTGGAAAACCTCCCTTGGTGCATTTTGATATGTACAAGGTGGACTCCTGGGACAGCCTTTATTCAAGCGGATTTTTCGATTATCTCGATATGGGCGCGGTGCTTTCTGTTGAGTGGAGCGAAAATATAGAAAATGCCCTTCCTGAAAATACGGTGAGAGTTACTATAGAAAAAGGCGAAGACGAAAACAGCAGAATTATAACAGTTGAAGGACTTGATATAGAATGAGAATTTTAGCGGTGGATACAAGTGCCGTCTGTGCAGGGGTTGCCGTAACGGAAAACGGAAAAATCCTTTCCGAATGCAGCACCAACACGGGACTTACCCATTCGAGAACACTTTTGCCCATGATTGACTCTGCTTTGAAAAACGCAGAGATACCCCTCGACAGCATCGACCTTTTTGCCTGCAGTGCAGGGCCCGGTTCTTTTACCGGTATCAGAATCGGTGTTGCGGCAATCAAGGGGCTTTGCGATTCAACGGGAAAAAAGTGTATTCCTGTTTCAACCCTTGAAGCTTTAGCCTATAATCTTCTCGGTGAGGATTGTATTGCTGTCAGCGTAATGGACGCAAGATGCAATCAGGTTTACTGCGGAATTTTCCTTGTTGACGGAGAAAAGGTAGAGAGGCTTTCAGATGATGAAGCCATAAAAATCGACGACCTTAAGGAAAAGCTTGAGCATTACGACGGAAAAATCGTTTTCGTGGGTGACGGTGCAGAGCTTTGCCACAAGGCTCTCGGCTATGAAATTGCAGGCAGAGGCAACCGTTTCCAGAGAGGAAGCAGTGTAGCTTTCCTTGCAGAGGAAAAAATAAAAGAAACCGAACCCATAGACGGCTCGGAGCTTTTACCCGTTTATCTCAGACTGCCTCAGGCAGAAAGAGAGCTGAACAACAGACTTAATAACAAATAATTTATTTAAAAGGAGATATTAATATGATAGCAATCGGAGCAGACCACGGCGGATACGCACTTAAAGAGGAAATCAAGAAGTACCTTGACGAAAAGGGCATTGAGTACAAGGATTTCGGAACATACACTTCAGAGTCAGTTGACTATGCGGCAATTGCATACAAGGTTGGCACAAGTGTAGTTTCAGGCGAAAGCACAAGAGCAATTCTTTGCTGTGGTACAGGTATCGGCATTTCAATGGCGGCAAACAAGGTGAAGGGTGTTCGTGCAGCTTGCTGCAGCGACTACTTCAGCGCAAAATTCACAAGACTTCACAACGATGCAAACATTCTCTGCCTTGGCGGACGTGTTGTAGGTGCAGGCCTTGCAATTGAAATGGTTGATGTTTTCCTCAACACCGAGTTTGAAGGCGGCAGACATCAGAGACGTGTTGATCAGATTATGGCTATTGAAGCAGGAACATTTGAAAGTTAAAAGGAGGATAAAAACATGATTGAGAGAATAGTAGCGTATTTTATGGCAGTTATTAACCTTATAATGGGCTTTTTCGGTATAGATAAGCCTGTTGAGAAAACAAAGGTAGAAAATTTCAGAGTCACCTCGTATGTTATTGCAGACCGAATTCAGGATGAGGCAAGTATTTGCACTGAGGATTTTGACATTATAACCGATGTCATTCTTTTCGGTTGTGCAACCTTTGATTCAAAGGGTAAAATAACTGTTCAGGAAGACATTCTTGTAAAAGCACTTTCAAATCTCCGCAAGGTGATCGGAGAAAGAGACATAAAAATAACCCTCAATCTTCTTGGACCGGGGTATACCGGCAGTTCAACCGATTGGTATGAGCAGATGGAGGGATTAGGCAAAGAGCACAACAAAGCATTTATGAGCCCCGGCTTTGAAAAGAGAATTGTGGATGTAATTGACAAGTACGGCCTTGACGGCATTCATTTTGACTATGAATACCCCATTAACAATTTTGCATGGTTCAATTTCAATAATTTCCTTGTATCACTCAGAGCATGGCTCGGTGAAAAACGCACCTTAGGTGTTGCAATAAGTGACTGGAATTTAAATCTCTCAACAGCTGCTGTAGCTGCAGTGGATACCATTGAATTTATGCTTTACGATATGTATGATGAAGAAGGTAAGCACTCCACGGCTGAAACAGCAAAAATGCTTTCAAAGAAAATCGGGGATGCGAACATTCCTTTGGAAAAAGTCAATTTCGGTCTGCCGTTTTATGCACGCCCCTCCGACAGAGATTCTTTCTGGTATGACTATGTGAGTTATTACTCAAAGCTTGATGAAAACGGCTGGTACCGTGATGAAAATATCGGTAAAGACTTCTGGTTCAATACCCCTGATGTTATCGAAGATAAAACCGACTATGCAATAAATGAAGGCTTTGGCGGAGTTATGATCTGGCATTACAGCTGTGACCTGCCTTCCTCAAATGAAAAATCACTTCTCAGAGCCATAGGCACTGCAGTGGATAATAATTATTGATTTATTCTTGACAAAATTATCAAGGCGTACTATAATATCAAAAAAGCGAATATCCCAATAAAACGATGAGAAAGACGGCTTTACTCATAAAGTCTTACAGAGAGTCGCACCAAGGCTGGAAGTGCGGCAGACCGGAGAAAAAGCTTACCACTTTCGAGTGCTTTCCGAAATAAGGAAAGCCGTATGACTGCGTTAAGGTCAGAAGAGTGCCGCATTTTTGCGGAATACGGGTGGAACCGTGGAACTGAATTTTTCAGCTTCATCCCAGTGACTGGGATGAAGCTTTGTTTTTTGTATGAAAGGATGATAAAAATGATTAATGTAACGCTCAAAGGCGGCGTAGTCCGCGAGTATGAAGACGGCAGCAGCGTAATGGATGTTGCAAAAAGCCTTGGCGCAGGACTTTTCAAGGCTGCTTGTCTTTCTAAGGTGAACGGTGAGGTCTGCGACCTTCGCACAGTGCTTTCCGGTGACTGTGAGGTTGAAATTCTCACTTTTGACGATGAAGAGGGCAGAAAGACCTTTAACCACACCTGCTCACATGTTCTTGCTCAGGCAGTAAAAAGACTTTACCCTGCAGCTCTTCTTGCAATCGGCCCCTCAGTTGACGGCGGCTTCTACTACGATTTTGACAGCGAAGTAAGCTTTACTCCTGAAATTCTCGAGAAAATTGAAGCTGAAATGAAGAAGATTGTCAAGGAAGCTCTTCCTTTAGAAAAGCTTGAGCTTGACGCTGACGAAGCAATTAAAATGATGGAAGAAAAGGGCGAAATCTATAAGGTGGAGCTTATTAAGGAGCACGCAGACAAGGGCGAAAAAATCTCATTCTACCGTCAGGGCGAATTCCTTGAGCTTTGTGCAGGTCCTCACATTCCCGACACAGGCAGACTTAAGGCTTTCAAGCTTACCTCATGCACAGGTGCATACTGGAGAGGTGACAGCAAGAACAAGATGCTTCAGAGAATTTACGGTACAGCATTCACAAAGAACGCTGACCTTGAAGCTCACCTTACTCAGCTTGAAGAGGCTAAAAAGCGCGACCACAACAAGCTTGGCCGTGAGCTTGAAATTTTCACAACTGTTGACTACATCGGACAGGGCCTTCCCATTCTTCTTCCCAAGGGTACTCACATTGTACAGACACTTCAGCGTTTTGTTGAGGATGAGGAAAAGAAGAGAGGCTGGCTCAGAACAAAAACTCCTCTTATGGCTAAGAGCGACCTTTATAAAATCTCAGGCCACTGGGATCACTATCAGGACGGTATGTTCGTTTTAGGTGACGAGGAAAAGGACGACGAAGTGTTTGCACTGCGTCCCATGACCTGCCCCTTCCAGTATCAGGCATATCTTAACAGAGCCCGTTCATACAGAGATCTTCCCATGCGTCTCGGTGAAACCTCAACCCTTTTCAGAAACGAGGCTTCAGGTGAAATGCACGGCCTTATCCGTGTAAGACAGTTCACAATTTCGGAGGGTCACCTTATGTGTACACCCGAACAGCTTGAAGGCGAATTCAAGGGCTGTCTTGACCTTTGCATCTTTATGCTTAAAACTCTCGGACTTTATGATGATGTTTCCTACCGTTTCTCACAGTGGGATCCCGAAGATAGGGAAAAATATATCGGTACTCCCGAGCAGTGGGACGAAGCTCAGGGCATCATGAAAACAATCCTCGATGACCTTGGCATCAATTACAAAATCGGTATCGGTGAAGCTGCTTTCTACGGTCCTAAGCTTGACATTCAGATAAAGAACGTTCACGGCAAGGAAGATACACTTATCACAATTCAGATTGACCAGATGCTTGCTGAAAAATTCGGTATGGAATATGTTGATAAGGACGGCACAAAGAAGAACCCCTACATCATCCACCGTACATCAATCGGCTGCTACGAGAGAACACTTGCTCTTCTTATTGAAAAGTATGCAGGTGCATTCCCCGTATGGCTCGCTCCCGAAAAGGTTCGCATTATGCCTATTGCTGACCGCCATCAGGACGCTGCATATGCAGTTAAGGAAGCTCTTCTTAAGGCAGGTATCGACGATGTTGATGTTGACACAAGAAGTGAAAAGCTCGGCTACAAGCTTCGTGAAGCTCAGCTTGAAAAGATTCCTTATATGCTCGTTGTAGGTGATAAGGAAGCAGAAGAGGGCACAGTTTCAGTAAGAAAACGCGGCTTCGGCGACCAGGGCTCAATGGCTGTGGCTGATTTCTGCGACCTTATTGTTAAGGAAGTAGAAGAAAGAGTTATCTGGTAATATGGCAAAAACAGATCTTAAATCAATGAAATGGATAAGACAGCCGGAGAAGTTTTCTGTTTCTGAGGAAAAGGTAACGATTACTACTGAGTCTTTCACAGATTTATGGCAGAGAACATACTATCATTTCCGTAACGATAACGCTCCCGTGCTTCAGACCAAGACAGATGAAAAGTACTTTTCATTTGTGGTTAAAACCACTTTTGACACAAAGGTTCGTTATGACCAGAGCGGTATTATAATGTATCTCGACAGTGAGAACTGGATTAAGGCGTCCGTTGAATACGAAAACGATAAAATTCAGCGTCTCGGCTGTGTTGTAACCAATAACGGCTATTCAGACTGGTCGTCGGTTGATATTGATGCATCGATAAAATCAATGTGGTTCAGGCTGAGCAGAAGAGACGACGATTTCTGCGTTGAAAACTCCGTTGACGGTGTAAATTTCAACCAGATGCGCATCTGCCATATGTTCAATGTAAAAGATGAGGTTCCCTTCGGAATTTATGCCTGCAGTGCAGAGGATTCATCCTTTGAAGCAGTTTTTACAGATATGGAAATTACGGAATGTAAATGGCGTGTCCATGACGGTCAGGCACCTGACGAAGATTAATAATATGGGGCTGCTTTCTGCAGCCTCATTTTTTGTTACAGAAAGTTGTAGGTTTCTTTTGGCAAATGTTAATTTCTCATTTTTACTTGAAAAAAATGACTAATATGTTATAATTGTTATGATTGTAAATTACTGTATATTAAGGAGTGATTTTCATGTCAGCACGATCTGAAAACAGAAAAGAAAAAAAGAGAATCAAAGAGGAAAAGAGAGAAGAAAGAAGAAACAGATATACTAAAAAAGAAAGAAAACAAATAGCACTTGTTTGTGTAATGGCAGTTGTTGCTCTTGCACTTCTTGTTTCAACCTCAAAAGTTTTCTGGAGTGATAATTCTCCCTCAGTTGAGGTGAGCACCACAACTCAGGGTACCAGCGTTACTACCCCTACTGCTTCTGCTCCTACCACACCTGCTCCAACAGAGCCCTCACAGAGTCAGCAGACTACTGAAAAGCCCTCTGTAAACAGCACTGAAACAGAAAAGCCTTCAACCGAAAACAAAAATGAAAAGCCTCAGGGTGAAACCAAAGAGGAAATACTCAAAAAGGTTGTTGACGGTGTAAATTCTCTTAAGGCTTCAGATGCTTCATTCATCGGTAAAAAGAATCAGTATATCGATATTAAGCTTACCGACTGCAGTGTGCCTCAGGTTGTGGGAATTATCAACGGTGTGCTTGAACGTTTTTTAGGCGAAGAAAAGCTGGATTATGATTTTACAAACGGTGTTTCGAAGGACCCCGAGGGTAACGGTGAAATAACTTCTATGGCAGCAATTCCTCCATCGTTTATCGAGTTCGGTCTTACAGCTGACGGTGTAACAAATGCATACGTTGAAAAAGACGGTGAAAACACAAAATACACCGTTGAGGTTGTCCCTGAAGACAGCTCAATAGGCGAAAAGCCGTATTATCACAGCAAGGCGTGTGATGTTATGTCCCTTGAATCTCTCAATATTCCCGCTAAGATTACAAGAGCTGACTACACATATTCAGGTACAAAAATCTCCGTTACCTACAACGCAGAAGGCAAGGTAATTGAGTATCACGAATACTTTGATATGAAGGGCGATGGCGAAGGCGGCGCAATGGGTGTTACCGCAACACTTACCTTAGAGGGCTACTTCGATGAAACCTGGGAAATTCAGTGGAAATAATCAAGCAATCAATTAAGTAGTTTATAGTTGACAAACTGCATATAAAAATGGTATCATAAGTTGATAGACTTAAATTATTAAAAAATATTAAAACCAAAGAAATTAAAAAGTGAGGTAAAACTATGCATTTTTCAGACATCGGTGTATTCCTCGGCCGCTGCGAATTCGCAAAGGTTGACTTTTACACAAAGGACCCTGTTAAGCACCAGGAAAGAATCCTTAAAGGTATCATGGAAAAGAACAAGGATACCGAGTACGGTAAGAAAATCGGCTTTAAGGATGTTCACTCAGTAGCAGATTTCCAGAGAATTGTACCCCTTTCAGACTACGATACCTATGATAACTACGTTGAGCGTATGATGAACGGCGAAAAGAACCTTATGATGAAGGCTCGCAATATCCGTTACTGCTCATCATCAGGTTCAGTAGGTAAGCCCAAGGTTCTTCCTAAGTCAGCAACAGACCTTTGGATTATGCAGTGCATGGGCTTCTCAGGTACACCCGGCTGTGCTTCAAAGTGGTATAAGGATCAGGGCAGAAAATTTCCGAAGCAGGTTGGCCCTGTTGCAATTATTCTCACAGGTCACAAAATGAAGGACGGCAAGATGTGTAACGGTGCAGGTCAGGTTCCCTTTACCTACCTTAAGCCTATCTCAAACTTCTTCATGACAACTCCCAACGATTTCCTCTATCCCGAAAACGAGGACGCAGTTAACTCAACATATTTCCATCTGCGTTTCGCTCTTGTAAGACGTGACCTTACCTTCCTCGGTTCAATGGTTATTACTCTTCTTACAACAATGTTCGACTACTTTGAAAAGAACTGGGAAATGGTTTGTAAGGATATCGAAATGGGTACAATTGACCCCTCAGTCAAGTGTCCTCCCGAGCTCAGAGCTAAATGGGAAAAGAAGTTCAAGCCCAACCCCTCACGTGCTGCTGAAATCAGAAGAGAATGTGAAAAGGGCTTTGATACTCCTGAAGCACCCATTGCAAAGAGAATCTGGCCGTGTCTTGAATGGGGCTACGGTATGATCGGTTCAAACCTTGCATTCTATGTAGACAAGCTCAAGAAGTACACAGGTGACATTCCTCTTCACAATATGGGTTACGCTGCAGCTGAAGGTTATATGGCTATGCCCGTTGAACTTAACGTAAACGACTACGTACTTCTTCCTCAGTCAGTATTCTTCGAGTTTATCCCCGTTGATAACCCCGAAATCGAAAGACCTCTTACAATCGGCGAAATCGAGCTTGGTAAGGATTATGAGCTTATCGTTACAAACCGTTCAGGTCTTTACAGATATCAGATTGAAGACGTTGTTCGCGTAACAGGCTTCTACAACAAGACTCCCAGAGTTGAGTTCCTTTACAGAAACAACCTTGCTATGAATATCGCAAACGAAAAGACAACAACACAGATGGTTGACTGGGCAGCTGCTGAAACACAGAAGAAGGCAGGCATTTCATTCAAGGGCTACAGCTTCTATGCTGATACAAGTGTTGACCCTGTTCGTTATATGCTTCTCGCTGAACCTGAAGAAGATATCCCCGCTGAAAAGATTCCCGAAATCGAAGCAATTCTCGACGAAATGCTTAACGAAAGTAACGAAAAGTACTTCAAGTACAGACGTTGGGGTATGCTTGCAGCTCCGAAGGTAAACATTCTCAAGAAGGATACCTACGCTGATTACAGAGAAATGCTCAAGAAGCAGGGCAAGGTACTTAACCAGGTTAAGCCCGTTACAGTAATCAACACACCCGAAAGAGAAGAATTCTTCCTTTCACACATCGCTGAATAATTTTAGTCGGATTTCCGAAGAAAATATGAAAAAATTAATTAAAGAGAGGTAATGTAAAATGGCAATGTCAGATCTTGGCGTAATGCTCGGTAATATGGTACTTAAGGGCGTTAACCGTTTCACTTCAATCCCCTTTGAAACTCAGGAGAAAATTCTTCTTCAGATTATGGACGAAAATAAGGATACTGAGTACGGTAAGAAAATCGGCTTCAAAGACGTTCATTCAATTGAAGATTTCCAGAGAATCGTACCCCTTTCAACCTACGATACATATGATAACTACGTTGAGCGTATGCTTAACGGTGAAGAAAATCTTATGATGGCAAGAAAGTGTAAGCGCTACTGCTCATCATCAGGTTCAGTAGGTAAGCCCAAGGTTCTTCCCAAGTCAGGCAAGGACCTCTGGAATATGCAGTGTATGGGCTTTGCTGCAACACCCGCTTGTGCAGCAAGATGGTTTAAGGAAAAGGGCATGAAGTTCCCGAAGCAGATTGGCCCCGTAGCAGTTATTCTTACAGGTCATCCCATGAAGGACGGCAAAATGTGTAACGGTGCAGGACAGGTTCCTTTTACATACCTTAAGCCTATTTCAAAGTTCTTCATGACAACTCCCAATGATTTTATGTATCCCGAAAATGAGGACGCAGTTGATTCAACATACTTCCACCTTCGTTTTGCTCTTCAGAGACGTGACCTTACTTTCCTTGGCTCAATGGTTGTAACTCTTCTTACAACAATGTTTGACTACCTTGAGAAGAACTGGGAGCTTATCTGTAACGATATTGAAAAGGGTACAATTGATCCCTCAATCAAGTGTCCTCCCGAGCTCAGAGAAAAATGGAACAAGAAGTTCAAGCCTATGCCTGAACGTGCAGCAGAAATCAGAAGAGAATGTGCTAAGGGCTTTGACACACCCATCGCAAAGAGAATCTGGCCGGATTTCGTATGGTCATACGGTATGGTTGGTTCAAATCTTGCATTCTACGTTGAAAAGCTCAGAAAGCACATCGGTGACGCTCCCATCCACAATATGGGTTACGCAGCTGCTGAAGGCTATATGGCTATGCCCGTTGAGCTTGATGTAAACGACTATGTACTTCTTCCCCGTTCAATCTTCTTCGAGTTCATTCCCATTGACGATCCCGAATGTGAAAGACCTCTTACAATGAAGGAAATTGAAGTAGGTAAGGAATATGAGCTTGTTGTAACAAACTTCTCAGGTCTTTACAGATATCAGATTGAAGACGTTGTTCGTGTAACAGGCTTCTACAACAAGACTCCGAAGATTGAGTTCCTTTACAGAAACAATCTTGCTATGAATATTGCTAACGAAAAAACAACCACACAGATGGTTGACTGGGCAGCAGCAAAGGCTCAGGAGCAGGTCGGTGTTAAGTTCAAGGGCTACAGCTTCTATGCTGACACAGCTCACGACCCCGTTCGTTATATGCTTCTTGCTGAACCCGAAGAAAAGCTCAGCGAAGAAAAGATCAAGGAGTTTGAAAAGGCTCTTGACGAATGGCTCAACGAAAGTAATGAAAAGTACTTCAAGTATCGCCGTTGGGGCATGATTGGCGAACCCAAACTTGCAATCCTTAAGGATAACACCTACGATGATTACAGAGATTACCTTAAGAAGCAGGGTAAGGTGCTTAACCAGATTAAGCCTGTAACAGTAATCAACACACCCGAAAGAGAAGAATTCTTCCTTTCACACATCGCTGAATAATAAACTGAGTTGCCGTAAGAAATTACGGCAGCTTTTTTCGATTTTTTATGGACTTTAGAGTATTGTTGTGCTATTATTAAGGGTAGTAAAGAAACTTTCAGGAGGTTTATAAATATGGCAGAAATCAATGAAAAATTGGCAGTTGAGCGCTTTCAGGCTATGCTCAGAAAAAGAACAGTATCAGATAGAGACGGCAACTTCGACAGAGAGGTTTTCGCTTCATATCTTCCTATGCTGAAAGAGATGTACCCCACAGTTTTTGAGGTAGTGGAATCTCAGCTTATAAATGAATTCGGTATCGTTCTCAAGTGGAAGGGCAAGGATTCGTCACTTAATCCCGTTGTGCTTATGTCACACTACGACGTTGTAGGCGACGAGGGTCAGGATTGGAAGCACCCTGCATTTGAAGCAGAAATTCACGACGGTGTAATCTGGGCGCGCGGCTCAATTGATACAAAGGGACTTCTTGCGGCAACTCTTGAAGCTATGGAAAAGCTTATTGCAGAGGGCTATACACCCCCGAGAGATATTTATTACTGCTCAAGCAACTGCGAAGAGGTTGCAGGGGACACAATGAAAATAATTGTAGAGTGGTTTGAGGAAAACAACATCAAGCCCTGGTTTGTACTTGACGAAGGCGGCGCAATTATGGAAGATCTGCCTATGGGCATCAAGACACCCTTCGCAATGGTAGCCGTTTCAGAAAAAGGCTGGGCGACAGTAAAGCTTAAGGCAACAGCAACCGGCGCAGCTCCTGCGGCAAAGGCAACAAAAGCAAACAGCAAGCTTTCAGCTCCTCAGAAAATTGTAAAGGCTCTTGCAGCTCTTGAAAAAAGTCCCACAAGGTCAACCATTACAGGTCAGCTTGAAGGTATGCTCAAGAGCTTCAGCCCCTATGTTGACGAGCCACTCAAGAGCGTTTTCAAGAACATCAATCTTGTAAAGCCCGTACTCAAAAAGGTGCTTGAAACCAATGCAGACACAGCTGCTATGATACGCACAATGATTACCCTTGTTGACATTGACGCAAAGTCAGAAAACGGCAAGAAAATTGCAACAGAGGCAACAGCAACACTCCGCCTCAGAATTGCACCTCAGGATTCACTTGAGTACATTGTAGGTCACATTCAGAAGGTAGTAGGAGAGGATATAGAGGTTACAACCGAGGATGTTTCACTTCCCCCGAGAATATCCGACCACAACACAGAATCCTTCAGATACATTGAAAGCACAATCAAGAAGGTTTATCCTCACGTAGGCGTTGCACCCTTTGTGCTGAACGCATTTACAGATTCACGCTTCTTTGCACGAATCTGCCCTGAGGTTTACCGTTTCGGCGCTTTCAGCCTTGACAATGAAAGATTTGACTCCGTACATAATGCCAACGAAAGAATGCCCGTTAAGGACTATTTAAAGGCAATTGACTTCTACGCTGAGTTTCTTAAGAACCTTAAGTAAATGCAAAATGCAAAATAACTGACGAAGGAGTCAGGTTGCATTCTTAATTGAAAATGTATGTAAAATCCCTGCACGCTTTGTGCAGGGATTGGTTTTTATTTTTCTATAGCTTCACTCAATTTTTCTGAAATCTGGCTATATACTGTTTCGTCAGTCATGACTTTTATGCTCTTCTTACCGTAACGAACAAATAAAATTTCGCTTAATATATATAAGCTTTCATCGTCAGAATAACCGATTTTTCCTATTTCTATTTCTACATTGTATGAATAGCTTTCTTTAGGTCTGTTATTGCATTCACGGCTTTTGGTTTCATAAAGATAACTAGCTTTGATAAATTTGTTGTCGGCTTCTGCTCCGGCTTTGTACAGGTTAATGATTTCTCTTATTTTCTTTCTTGCTTCTCTCTCAGCTTTTTCAGCTTCGCTATTGTCGGGAACAAACGTGTTGTGTTTTTGTTTCCACGCATGGATTTTCTTTTTCATATTCTCCCAATCATCGCCTTCAATTTCACCTTGCCAATATTTTTTTATTATTCTTTTCAACATAAAACTTTTATGAAATTCAGATGTCATAAAAAAATACTTTTTGGTGTGCTGCTTTGCTTCGAATACATAGTTAACAGAACGACGTTCCCACACCTTTTCTATACGCTTAACATCTTCCCAAGCATAATAATCCTTTAAGAAAAAAATATAATATATGGTTATCCCTTTTGCATTTGCTATGTAAAAATGAGGAGAGAGTACAACACAACATATTGCAATTATTATGACGAAAAGGCATAATAAAATTCCACTTGAGGAACCTTCCTCCAAAATAAAGTGAGCCCACCAAGGAGAAAGCACTGCAATTAAAGCAAATACCATAGAAGGTATATCAATCGCAAAACTTTTTTTCATTTGAATTCCTCCTTAGATTTTATAAACAAACTCTACCACTTTCTTCTATAAAAATCAAGATGTTTTCACTCCCTCAGTCAAAATCTGTGATTTAGCCAGCTCCCTCAAAGAAGGAACCTCAAAGCCTTTCTCATTAAGGAAGGTGGCACACGCAGTGTGACGGAAGGAGTAAAAAGAATCCCACCTTAACTGGCGGGATTCTTCTGTATCATTTATAAAAGTTCAATCGTAATTTTTCATTTTGCATTCTGCATTTTGCATTTAATTACTGCTTAGCGCCGTTGTCGAACTTTTCAAGTGCCTTGACACTTGCTGCGAAGCAGTCTGCAAGACATGAAGCGTTAAGTGCATCGGGTGTGTCAAGTCTTGTGTGGTAGAAGTCGGGGAGTGCGTGGTTAAGAGCAGTAACACCTGTTGCACGCATACCAGCCTGAGCAAATGCAGCTGAGTCTGTTGCACCGCCGAGAGGAGGAACAAAGCCCTTCTTGCAGGGAATGCCGAGCTCTTCACATGATTCAAGGAAGAGATCGCCTACATCCTTGTCAGTTTTAACTGTTGCGTTAAGGTCACGGTAGTTAACCATAAGCTGTTCGTTCTGAGCGATTGTGTCGTATGAGAATACAAAGGTGGGAACATCGTTCATTTCAGCAGCGTGAGCTCCTGCCCATGCTTTTGCGCCGCGAAGACCTGCTTCTTCTGAGCCTGTGCAAACAACGCCGATTTCTGTGTTTTCAAGTTCAATGCCTTCGTCCTTGAGAGCCTTGAGAATTGCAAGACCGATGTAGCAGCCTGTAAGGTTATCGTTTGCGCCATCAACAACTCTCTTCTTGTTCCACATAAAGTAAAGACCGAACCAGAAGGGAGTGAATACAAGAGCAACAAGACCGAGCTTTGTTGCAAGAGCAGGATTTGCATTAAAAGCACCTGCAAGGTTTGCAATAGCGATAGCGAGTACATAAATTGCACCGATAAAGCAAACGATCATATGAATATCGAAGCCGAGGTATGTAAACTTGTACTTGAAAGGCCATTCCCAAGCTGCGTCGGGGTGACCGTTGAAGATAATTCTGCGCTTAACTTCGCCTGTGGGCTTCTTGAAGCCTGCAACATTATGACCGGTTTTTTCCTTGAAAAACTTGTCAACAGTTTTCTTGTAAAGGCCGAACTGAAGAACGCAAAGAGCAAGACCGATAATGATGAATACAATTGAAAGAACGGGCATAAAGAAATATGATGCGAAAGCGAGGAAGCAACAGCTGATTGTGAAGTAAATCCAACCGTAGAATGAACCGGGATTTTCCTTGAAGGATTCAACTTCTACCTTGTCACAACCAAGTTCTTTCATAACTTCGCCCATGTATTCACATGAGAGCTTTTCACCCTCGGAACCGGGGTCACGCTTGGGAAGCTTTGTGCAGATATGAGTGATTTCATCAACCATATACTGTGCGTATTTGTTTTTGTTGTCAATAATTTTTTTGAGATTCATACTCTCTACTCCTTTATAATAAGTATTATAGTGACTAATATAACACAGATTTTTGAATTTTTGAATACTTTTTTTTAAAAAAATACAGTTTTTTTAATGTTTCTTTAATGTTTCACGGCTATTATATAGACACAATCCTACAAGATGAGTAGGATGAAAGAGGACAATGAATATAATAATATAAAAAAAGGAGGCATTAAATATGTCAAAGCAGGTTAAGAAAATATTAGGTTTAGTTTTAGCGGTAGCACTGGTGTTCACTACTCTTTCGGTAGTTTCAGCGGCAGCTGCACCGACAAAGGTAAAAAATGTTACAGTAACAACAGTTGATGACGATGAAATAAATCTGAAATGGTCAAAAGTAAGCTCAGCTACAGGTTATCAGGTTTATGTAAGACACGGCAGCAGCGGAAAATGGAAAAAGGCTGAAACAACAGCTAAAAACTATGCAGAGATTGATGACCTCAAGGGCGCACACGTTTATTCGATCAGAGTAAGAGCATATGTCAAAGAAGGCGGAAAGGTGCTTTACGGAAGCTTTTCAGACGTGCTTAAAGCAACAACAGAGCCAGACGAACCCAAAAACGTTTCAATCGGCGCAACCTCAGGTAATAAAGCGAAGCTTAAATGGTCTGCAGTAAACGGCGCAGACGGCTACAGAGTATATAAGTATAACAACACACTTAAAAAGTGGGAAAAGGTTAAAACTCTCACAGGTACATCTTATAACGTAACGGTTTCCGAAAAGGGCGGCGACAAGTTCAGAGTAAGAGCTTATGTGAAATATGACGGTAAGGCATACTTCGGCGACGCTTCAGATACAGTTGTAAGTGGAGTCAATGCAATCAGTTACTCAAAGGCTAAGAAAATCGCTCTCAAAAATGCCGGCTTAAGCAGTACAGACGTTTTCAATTACGAAGCAGAATACGGTAGAGAAGGAACACTTTATGTTTACGAAATCGAATTTGAAACGAAGAAGTACGAATACGAATACACCATCAACGCTCTTACAGGAAAAATCCTTGTAAAGGACGTTGAAAGAAGATAAAACAGCTTGATTTTTTCCTCAAAATAAATCTCTTCTAAACGATCTCCAAGAACAAAGCCGTCGCTTTAAGCGGCGGTTTTGTTCGGCTTTTTGTACCCCAAAAGGGTAAAATAAAAAAAGTAAAAAAAATTGCAAAAAAGGCTTGACATATCAGTTTTGCTGTGGTATTATATTCGAGCGTTGAGACGAGAGGTTATCTCTCACACGTCTAGATGCTGGTGTAGCTCAGTTGGTAGAGCAGCTGATTTGTAATCAGCAGGTCGGGGGTTCGAGTCCGTCCACCAGCTCCAGTTTTTTTATATATGGGTAGGTTCCCGAGTGGCCAAAGGGAGCAGACTGTAAATCTGCCGTCAACGACTTCGATGGTTCGAATCCATCCCTGCCCACCATTTCGAGTGTTCATTACGGATTTAAGTGATGAACACTCGATTTTTTTGTGTTTCTCCATAGTATTTAATTTATGTATCGAGCAGGATAAAACCTGCTCTTTTTTGTTATGCCGTAATATATTCAACAGCCATACCTTGCCTCATATCCAATTTGAGATTTTCTTCATCTGAAGGAATTTCAATATTACCTACAAAACGGTAATAGATTGCAATTCTCTGAGTTTTGTTTTTACCTGTACCTTCTGTTTCATAAACCTCAATGCGGTCAATGAGCTCATGAAGAAGCGGTGCCGTTATTGTTGCCATTCGTATAAAGCGTCTTATCGCCTCAACAAATGCAACTCTTTCGCTTTTCTTATTGTTAAGCTCATCAAGCTCCTCGTGCAGCTTTTGAATTTTGGCTTTCAGCTCTTCTCTTTCAATACCGTATTTCTGCGACATGTGTAAAAACCATTCGTCCGTTACCTTGCCGAGAGCATTATCTTCATAAAGCTTTTCATACAAAGTGTTTACGGTATTTTGTCTTGAGGTGCATCTCTGAAGCTCGGAATTGATACGCCTTTTTTCGTTTTGTACGATAGCTTCCGTTTTCATTGTAAGCACGTATAATTAAACCATCTCGAAAGGGGTGGTTTTAATTATTCTCCTTTCTTTAAATTTTTGGTTATATTTGCAGGAGTAGCTACCTGCGATATAATTAAGACAAGCACTGTGGATTTGTATCTATTTTATTACAGCTCAGACTGGTTCGAGGTGACTCAGACCACAGTGGTTTGTCTTGAATGGTAATAAGTTAGTTAACGCTTTGACGTTTTATATTCGTGAATACAAGGACAGACCGTCTGTGGAAAAACAGCAGTGCAGAAAAGAAAAGGAGGAAACCATGTATTACATAGGAATCGACATTTCAAAATTCAAACACGACTGTGCAGTAATTGACGATGCAGGTGTTGTTGTCACACCTTCTTGGTCATTTGCAAATGACCAAGAAGGTTTTTCACAATTCAAAGCATTGTTGGATGCTCTTGGGGATGAAACAAAAATAGGACTTGAATCTACCGGCCATTACGGAGCGAACTTAAAGCTATTCCTCGAAACCAACAGCTTTTCGTTCATGGAATTCAACCCTCTTTTAATCAACCGTTTCGTTAAAAGCAAGTCCCTGAGAAAGACCAAGACCGATTCAATTGACTGCGAGATGATTGCCCGTTATCTGATGACGGTAGAGTACAAGCCCTATCCACCATCATTTTACCACAACGAGAAGCTAAAGTCACTAACAAGATTTAAAGATTCTTTAATCAGACAAAGAAGTCGCCAACTTGTAGAGCTTACAAACATCTTGGATAAAGTGTTCCCTGAATTTAAGCCTTTCTTTAACGGCAGATTTTCTGCGACATCTCTGTATATCCTTGCTAACTATTCTTCTCCTGAAAAGATCTCTAATATGAATTCAAAGTCTTATGAATTACTTAGGAAAATTTCAAGAGGTCATTTCTCTACCACCGATTTTGCAGAACTGAAAATCCTTGCTAAAAATACTGTTGGTAATTCGAGCGATTTTCTTATTGAAGAAATGAAAATGGTATTAGATATTTACGGTCAATTAGATTCAAAAGTTGATGAAACCGAAAGATTAATTCAGGAATGTGTGCGTGACATTAACCCGCCTTTATTATCAATTCCCGGTATCGGTATCGATTCAGCTGCTGTTATTCTTTCTGAATTTGGCGATTTCTCAAAATTCGAAAGTGCTAATCAGTTGCTTTCTTTTGCCGGTATGGAGCCCGGTTATTCACAATCGGGAACTGCAGAATCAAGCGGTAAAATGGTTAAGCACGGTTCTTCGCATCTGCGTTATGCTCTTATGAACTGTACTCAAACAGTAATCAATTACGAGCCTGTTTTTGCAGAATATTATGCAAAGAAGCGTTCGGAAGGTAAGCCTTATCGTGTTGCTATATCTCATTCTGCCAAGAAGCTCCTTCGTGTTATTTACACTTTGCAAACGAAGAATATTTCTTACAATACTGACTTGATAAGATAATTTCAACCTATATATTTTTAA
>JBGVGM010000059.1:0-16585 GCA_045121655.1 Acutalibacteraceae bacterium
AAGGTAGTTTTAAACAGAGCTGTCCGCACCCGACTGCCTATAAAGCAGTACGTAGCAATTTGAAAATTACCGATAAGCAGAAGCTTTGTTTTTTAATCCACGGTGAGCAGAAAAGACTACCACAAAAAGACACAGATAAAAGCTGACCCGGTAATTTTCATGCTTGCGGCGGTTTAACCGAAAGGCGTGTTTTTGCTTACTTTTGTCACAAGAGACAAAAGTAAGTGCCCGCCGCACAGGCGAGCACCGCAGGAAAGTTTAGTAGTATAGAGAGGTGGGAGAGATGTGCTTGCCCTTTTCGTAGGGGTTAAGCTAAGAACAACGTTTTTATGAAAGTAGATGTGGAGGGAACAGCCCTCTCAGTCAAAATCTTCGATTTTGCCAGCTCTCCCAAAGGGAGAGCCAAGCGTTGTGCTCTTTATTTATGTTTTGCAATAAAAAAACTCTCCCAGAGGGAGAGGCAAGTGTTCTGCTCTTTGTTTTTGTTTGAGCTCGCTTAATGCTTTTTTAAAAGTAGATAAAGAGGCTAGAACCCTCTCAGTCACTGCGTGCCACCTCTCCCAAAGGGAGAGCCAAGTGTTTTGCTCTTTGTTTATGTTTTGCAACAAAAAAGCTGCCACAAACGTGACAGCTTAATTTTTGCGTTTTAACTCAATTATGCAAGTTCAGCGAAGTACTTGATTGTACGAACCATCTGGCTTGTGTATGAGTTTTCGTTGTCGTACCAAGCAACAACCTGTACTTCGAAGAGATCGTCAGCAACCTTTGATACCATTGTCTGAGTAGCATCAAAGAGTGAACCGTACTTCATACCGATAACGTCTGAAGAAACGATAGGATCTTCGTTGTAGCCGAAGCTTTCTGAAGCAGCAGCCTTCATAGCAGCGTTGATGCCGTCTACTGTTACGTCTGCGCCCTTAACAACAGCTGTAAGAATTGTTGTTGAACCTGTAGTAACGGGAACTCTCTGAGCTGAACCGATAAGCTTGCCGTTGAGTTCGGGAATTACAAGGCCGATAGCCTTAGCAGCACCTGTTGAGTTGGGAACGATGTTAGCAGCGCCAGCACGTGCTCTTCTCATGTCGCCCTTTCTGTGAGGACCGTCAAGGATCATCTGATCGCCTGTGTAAGCGTGGATTGTTGACATGATACCGCTCTGGATAGCAGCGTAGTCGTTGAGAGCCTTAGCCATGGGAGCAAGGCAGTTTGTTGTGCATGATGCAGCTGAAATGATCTGATCGTCAGCTGTAAGTGTATCGTTGTTTACTGAGTAAACGATTGTCTTGAGGTCGTTGCCTGCGGGAGCAGAAATAACAACCTTCTTTGCACCTGCGTTGATGTGAGCCATTGACTTTTCCTTTGAGCAGTAGAAACCTGTGCATTCGAGAACAACGTCAACACCGATTTCGCCCCAGGGAAGTTCAGCAGCGTTAGCCTTAGCGTAGATTGTGAGAGTCTTGCCGTCTACTGTGATTGTACCAGCTTCGTCATCAGCTGTAACTGTGTGAAGGCCTTCGCCGATTCTGCCACAGTAACCGCCCTGAGCTGTATCATACTTAAGAAGGTTAGCAAGCATTGAGGGCTTTGTGAGGTCGTTGATAGCAACAACTTCGTAACCTTCTGCACCAAACATCTGTCTGAATGCAAGACGACCGATACGGCCGAAACCGTTAATAGCAACTTTTACTGACATGATTATTTACCTCCAAAAAAATTACTTTTTGTTTTACCAAATTTGCCTTATATATATTACCCCAATTTGCATATTTTTTCAACATTTTTGGAAAGATTTTTTCTTCTTTTCAAAATATTTGTTATTCTAACCAAAAACTACGGCAACAAGGGCAAAAAGGGTGTAATTGTGACTAAAATATTCGCTTCCTTTTTGTGTAATATCAACTGTTTTGCTCGTCCAGTGAAAGATAAAAACTCTGAATGAATTCCTGAAGGAAGATTTCAGCTTCGGGGATATTCATTTTTATGAGAGAATTTTCAGTGCTCTGAAGAGCTTTTTCAAACTCTCTGTTACCTGCCTTTGTCTCTTCAATGCACTTGATAAGCGCCGAGAGCTTGTCCGCAGCCTTTACGATTTTCCAGAGATATTCGTCCTCTTCCTTTTTGAAAAACGCACTCTCATACGTCCCTCTCATATCCTCAGGAAGCATTGAAAGAAGAGTTTTGCCCGCATTGTCCTCAACCACCGAATAAGCGCTACGCATTTCCTCACTGTGGTATTTTACAGGTGTGGGCATATCCCCCGTTATTATCTCCGTCATATCGTGATAAAGTCCGAGAAAGGCAGCTCTTTCACCGTTGAGGTTTTTACCCAAACGGGTGTTGCCGATTACACAAAGTGCGTGGGACAGCACTGCAACATCGTTACTGTGCTCACTGATATTTTCCGTCTGTGTGTTTCGCATAAGCGCCCATCGATTGATATATTTCATTCGTGAGTGCATTGCAAAAAAATGATTTGACATAGCTTAAATAATGTCGCCTTCCATGCCCATAGCGCATGAAGCAGCGTTTGATTCGTCTGTGTCAATGTGCATAGCGAGAGCATAAGAGGGGTTTACTCTTACGATAACATCGCCGAAAACGAGTGATCTGCCGTCTGTATCAACCTTAACTGATACAACGTCCTTATCCTTGAGATTGTACTTTTCAGCATCTGCAGGAGTCATGTGGATATGTCTTTTAGCAATAATAACGCCGTCGTTGAGTTCAACCTCACCCTTGGGGCCTACAAGCTTGCAGGGGCCGCTGCCTTCGAGGTCGCCTGATTCACGGATAGGAGCCTTAACGCCGATTGAGCGTGCATCACCTGCTGAAAGCTCAACCTGAGTTTCGGGACGTACGGGTCCGAGAATTGATACACCGGGGAATGAACCCTTGGGGCCGATTACCTGTACTCTTTCTTCACAAGCAAACTGACCGGGCTGTGAAAGGTCCTTTTTCTTTGTAAGCTCGTAGCCTTCACCGAAAAGAATGTCGAGCACTCTGCGGCTTACGTGAATGTGTCTTGCTGATGTTTCAATTAAAACGGGTCTGTTCATTTTTTAATTCCTCCAATTTATTTTTTGCATAACAGATATATTTTACTACATATTTCTTTCAAATTCAATATGGCAGCTGAATTTTTATTGATATATTTTTACCGATTGCTTTTTTCGCTTTACATCTGTTATTTTTATCAGTTATATGCTATAATAAATCATCAACCAAAGGGAGAAAAGCATATGAATTCTGAATTTGAAAAGCTTAAACAAGAGTGCCTTTCGTGCAAAGGGTGCGAGCTTTGCACCGGCAGAAGGAACGTAGTTTTCGGCGTAGGCAACCCTCTTTCAAAGGTTATGTTCGTGGGTGAAGGCCCCGGCGAGCAGGAGGATATTCAGGGTGAGCCTTTTGTAGGAAGAAGCGGTCAGCTTCTTGACAAATATCTTGAGGTAGTTGACCTCAGCCGCAAGGACAACATCTACATCGCAAACATTGTAAAATGCAGACCACCCCACAACCGTGACCCGAAGCCCGAGGAGCAGGACGCCTGCATAAAGCATCTGCGCAGACAGGTAAAGCTGATTCAGCCGAAAATTATTGTCTGTCTTGGCAGAATTGCAGCGCAGAAGCTTATCTCCCCCGATTTCAGGGTGACAAGTCAACACGGTCAGTTTATCGAAAAAGGCGGTATCCTTTTCATGGGTACATTCCATCCGTCGGCACTGCTGAGAAATCCTGCGAATAAGCCTCTCGCTCTGAGTGATTTTCAGGCGCTGAGGGATAAAATAAAAGAACTTGATTTATAACAGCAAAACAGCTCGGAAAAATCCGAGCTGTTGGTTTTAATCTGAAAAGCAATCCACAGCATACCAACCACCAAACAGAACCAATACGCTCATCCCCAAGACAATAATTTGAATATCTAAATTGTTTGGTATGAAATAAAAACTCGTTGCAACTAGAACTATTATAATACTACTTAGCAATATCTCTATAGCTAAACTTAATATACCCTTTCCCAAAATTAAACAATTTATCAGTAATACTATCACGACAATTAAAACAAACCAAAATGAGTCTAGATTGTTATACGCATAAACAGAAAAAGAAAATGACACTATAACTAAAGCAAGCGATACACACTGTGCGATATACCACAATATAAAATTTTTAAATCTAACTATTCTTTTAAAACAACACACAAAAGAAGAAAAAAGTAATATCCTATAAATATTACCTATAAGCACAGAAATGTTACTTGAAAACAATGTGATCGGGCTTTCTCTCAAAGCTATAAAATCTACTAGCGGCATTTCCATTAGATTAAACAGAATCTTTGTGTATTGATCTTCAAAAAAATGAAGTTGTTCTGGACTTTTGAAAATCATCACGTTTATATAATAATACATTGCACAAACGAAGTAGATTGCACAAGTTGCGATCATACTACTAAATTGAATGCTTCCTTTTCCGTTCAATGTTGCTACTCTTTTTTGAGTATAGTCAACCAACCAATCAGACAAAGCACACCACAAAAACAGCAAAATAACAGCAACAACTGTCTCCACAGCAAACCCCTTAACTGTAGCAGCGATATAAACTGTTATCATAAACAAATTGGTTCCGAAGGTATTTATCAAATTTGGAATAACATTAAAAACTATGGTTTTAATTAAAGAAAACTCTATCGATGTTCCTGAGATAAAAGCAAACAATATCATATATGCACAAAAAAATACAGTTAAAGCAATTAAACTAGCTATTGTTTTTTTTGTTCCGGTATAAGCGTTTAGTAGTGTATCTATTTTTTCCAAGCAAATGTTACAAACAAATACCGAAGCAATAGAAGATACAATGGAAACAACAAATTTTTTCAATTGATAAAACCATGATCCTTCACCCTCTTCTAGCCATTCATAATCTTTTTTAAATCCTGCTATAATTTGATTCCTCGGAACCCGTATTCTCAAAAACAGCCTTGATAAAAGTCTAAAAACCAAACAATTAATCATTGAAGTGATAAAAAGTTTTATTAGATCTCTTGTAACATCGTTCACCCCTACTTTAGGGAGCTCTTCTGAAAAGCCTATTATTGCTGTAACTTTATCATGCACGAATTTGTAAAAAGGAAATTGCGACATTAGTTGAGAAAGCAATTCTTTTCCAACATCCGTCTTCAAGAAGTACCACCCAAAAGCAACCAAAAGCAATATCCCAATTGCACTTATTATTTTTGTTAAATGCTTTTTAATAAATATCATTCTGTACAACCTCTGTTCAGTAAATTGAAAAAGTGCTCAAAAAAACAATTTTTGAGCACCAAAACCACTAAGCTTCAATAGCTTTCTTGTATGTTATTTGTTTCGCTTGTTCTACCAACTTTTCGCGTTCATTAAGAAAAACTGTAAGTTCCTCTTCGTATTTTTTCTTTTTCTTTTTGTAAGATTTGTAATAAATAATCCCCGGGAAAATATACAATAATAACAACGCCAAGAAAATTATTTTGCTAAAGAAGGGTTCGTCTCCTGGATTATAAAGTCCATCATATTGACGTTCAATAGCGACTAATTCCGAATAGTTTTCTACTTGACTAGGGTCTCTGCAAAAAATAAGTTTAACATAGTTTTCAGTAGTAGTAACAGAATAGTTCCCTGTAAAGCCCCCTTCAATATGACTCTCCTTACTGTTGATTTCTTGTGAACTTTGCAACTCCCAACCAAATACACCTCTGGTATCGATCACATACTGCTCTCCTTCAGGTGCTACAGTAACTGTTTTGAATTCTTTTGCCATTTTTTCCATCCTTTCTGTTTTTGATGATATTATAATATCAAATTTGATGTTAAAAGTCAATATTAATTTTTATTATCATTAACTTTTAATTTTGCCATTGATATGATAAATCAAACAACATATTTTTTGGAGTTGATACAATGATTAATTTTGATCTCATTGGCAAAAGAATAAAAAAAGCAAGACTCGAAAAGCATTATACACAAGAAAAACTTTCTGAAATGTTAAACGTTTCTGTGGAACACCTGAGCCGAATAGAAAACGGTGCATACAGACCAAGTCTGGGTTTAATAGAAAAAATCAGCGAAATACTTGAATTTGATGAATCATTTTTGATGTTTGGTAACTGCTACTTATCAGGTATTGACAAAGAGTTGTATGACAAGCTGAATTTATTGGATGAGGATAAAAAGAAGGCATTGTTGATAATTATAGACTCAATCAAATAAAAGAAGGTTCTACTGTTGAGCCTTCTTTTTTACTTTACATTCCCCTTTTTCTGTGCTAAAATATCATCAGTAATTTTTTTGAGGTGAAAAATATGAGCGTAACAAAAACACTTTTTGACACTATGCCCGACGGCAGAGAGGTTTATCTTTACACAATTGAAAACAACAACGGTGTATCCGCAGGTATCATCACAAGAGGTGCAACCCTGCAGTCCTTCACCTGCCCCGACAGAGATGGCAATATGGGCGACATAATTATGGGCTTTGACAAGGTTGCTGACCACATCAAATCAGGTACATACACAGGTAACGTTATCGGTCAGTATGCAAACAGACTTTGCGGCGGTAAGTTCACCGTAAACGGCACTGAATATCAGGTTACACAGAACGAAAAAGGCAAAACCTGTCTTCACGGCGGCGGAGAATACAACAGCGCACTCTGGAAGGCTATTATCATTGACGACTGTGCAGTTGAACTGAGCTATGACAGCCCCGACGGAAAAGAAGGCTTCCCCGGCAACGTAAAGATTACTGTTGTGTACTCTCTCAACGACCACAACGAGCTTGAAATTAACTACGAGGCTGTTTCCGACAAGGATACCATTCTCAACTTCACCAACCACGCATACTTCAACCTCGGCACAATCGCAAACGGTGACGTGCTCGACCACGAGCTTATGCTCAACTGCGATTACTTCACACCAACCGATGCTGACAGCATACCCACAGGTGAAATCAGAAGCGTTGAGGGTACAGCCTTCGATTTCAGAACACCCAAGAAAATCGGCAAGGACATTAAGGCGGACGACGAACAGCTTATTATGTGCCGCGGCTATGACCACAACTTCTGTGTAAACGGTGAAATCGGAAAGCTCCGCACAGTTGCAAAGGTAACCGACGCAAAAAGCGGAAGAAAGCTTGAGGTTATGAGCGACCTTCCCGGTGTTCAGCTTTACACAGGTAACTTCATTGACGGAACAGAAACAGGTAAGGGCGGTATTGTGCTTAATCAGCACTACGGCTTCTGCCTTGAAACTCAGTTCTATCCCGACACACCAAATCAGCCGAACTTCCCCCAGTGCACATTTAAAGCAGGAGAGAAATTCATAAGTACAACAATTTTCAAAGTATAAAACTTAAAAGACAACGTATAATAGTATTGACAATATCACGATATCGTGATACGATATATGTAGAATGAGCGATTGTCAAATGCCTGTGTTATCAAGATTTTACGGAATTGTTATTCGTATGAATTTTCAGCAGTTCGAGCACAATCCACCGCATTTTCACGCAATTTACGGTGAACATATGGCTGCTATCTGTATTAATGACGGTAGTGTCTTGGAAGGAGAGCTTCCCAAAAAAGCCCTTGAAATGGTTCTTGAATGGAACGCTATGCACAAAGACGCGCTTTTAAAGATTTGGGAAACGCAGGAGTTCATTACTCTTTCTCCTCTCGAGTAAAGGAGATGATTATATGTTTCACAAGGTTAAAGCTGTAAATGCTCTGCCCAATCACAAGCTCAGCATACAGTTCTCAGAGGGTGTAACCAAGATTTATGATGTAACACCTCTTTTCAAAAAGTACAGTTTCTTTTTGCCACTCAAAGATTCACCGCAGCTTTTCGGTTCTGTAATCGTTGACCAAGGAGGTTACGGTATTGTTTGGAATGATGATATAGACATTTCGTGCGACGAGCTTTGGGCAAACGGCGAAGCAGTTGACACGCCTTTTGACGGACTTATGGCTTTCAGTGATGCCACTTTCCTTTGGAACCTGAATGAAAGCACACTACGCAAAGCTGTCGCTTACGGCAAGCTTGTAAACGGTGTTGATGTATGTAAGTTTGGTAAACAATGGATCGTGTCTGCAGACGCTATGAAGAGAGAGTACGGAGAACCGATAATAACATAAAACTCAACAGACATAACGATACCGCCGAGGATTTTCCCCGGCGGTTGATTTTTTGAGTCTTGCGGCTCTTTTTTACGCTTCTTTTTCTTTTTTCTTGAACTTTGAGAAGATTGCGTTAAGCACCTTGTCGATATAGGGATAAAGGAGCTTTGCAATAAGTACACCGATAAGTGCGTAGATAATGCCAACGATTGCACCGCCGATAACGTCTGTGCAGTAGTGTACTTCAACGTAGATACGGCTGAAGCCCATAATTGCTGCAAAAATGGTTGTGGGAATACCAATCTTTCTGTCGTGGCAAAGTACTGCAATTGCTGCTGCAAAGGCTGATGATGTGTGACCTGAGGGGAAGGAGTAGCTTGAGGGCTGATGAATGTTGAAATGAGGATACTTGTAAACCTCATGCCACCAGTCGTAAATCTCAGGGTCAAGGTTGAATGGTCTGGGTCTTGCGATAAGCTCTTTAAGTACAAGGTTGTTGAACACGAGCATTACTACAAGTGCAACGAGAACGCTGATGCCTGCTTTGCGGTACTTCTTTGTGCAAAGAAGCACAAGACCAAGCACGATGAAAATAATACCTTCATCGCCAAGGGTGGTGATTGTTGTCATAATTGCTGTAAGGAAATGACTCTGAATGCTCTGTACCCATTCGAACACTGCAAGGTCAAATCCCAGTAAGCTGTCAAAAAAAGCTGTCATTTTGTTTTTTCCTTTCTGTCTTCTGTTTTATATATTCACCCCTGAGGGACAAATATCCTACACGGTTTTCGGATAATATTCAAACATACCCTTTTCAATATCAAGAATGCAGTACTGCCCTTCGCATACCGCACCGGGATTAACTGCAAAAATTCCCGTGGCTGCGTCACTATAGAGATTTCTCTGATGAGTGTGGCCGTAAAGGGCAAGATTGCCTCTTACCGAAGCGGTTTTGTTTATCAGGTCACGAAGCGTACTTCTTACACCGAAGGCATCACCGTGACACGCCATAATTGTCACACCGTCAATATATTTATATGCTTCTCTGTTTTCCTTATAGTAGAAATCGTTGTTACCTTTTACCGTTATAAACTTTTTATCGGGATAATCGGGCTTCACTTTTTCAATATCGCCTAATCCGTCACCGAGAAAAAAGACAATTTCTGCTTCGGGCTCCGTTTCGAGAATTCTTCTGAGAAAGTGAACTGCACCGTGAGAGTCGGAAAGAACAAGAACTTTCATTCATAACCCTCCCGTTTTTTTCATAGGATTTACTGTAGCTCAGCTGAGCTATGAATATATTATCACAAGTCTGGTGGTTTTTCAATGGAAAAAGACACAAAACTTTCCAAAGAGCAAATAGAAAACATCAAAAATGAGCTTAAAGGCGGCTCAGTAAACCGTGACAATCTTTCAGCTTTTCTGCAAAAACATCTGGACAGCGAAAGCAGTGAAAAAATTAAGTCGGCTCTTTCCAGCCCCGAAAAGCTCAGGGAAATTCTCTCCTCCCCCTTTGCAAAAAGCTTTTTGGAAAAATACAAAGACAAGGAGTAAACTGTCATGGATTTTAGCTCACTGAACCTTGAGAATTTAGGCGATATTATGTCCTCTTTAAGCGAAGACGATATGGAAAAGCTTAACTCATTAGCCGGTGAGCTTTTCGGTAGCACGCAAAAGGAAAGTGAGCCGCAGCAAAAAGCAGAAAGCTCTGCGCCCGACTTCTTTTCAGGAATTGACCCCGTAATGATGAGCAAAGTAGCGAGCCTTATGGGCAAGCTCAACTCCGCACCGAAGGACCCCCGCTGTGACTTTATCGCCTCACTTAAACCGCTTTTAAGCAAAGACAGACAGCAGAAAGCCGACGAAGCAATAAAAATGCTGCAGCTTCTTTCTCTTATACCCCTTTTGGGTGATACTTTTCAGTAATGGAAACGAGCAAAGATTTTTCACTTATTCTTATCCTTATTATTCTCCTTATGGGCGAGGGTGCTGACGAAATCCTTATTATGGCGCTGCTTTATATTCTCACTTGACAAAGAGCAGGGCTTTTAATATAATAAGGTGAATTCTAAAAGGAGGATTAATAAAATGACATACAGCTACAAGCCTCACGGCGTTTGCGCAAGAGGAATCACCTTTGACATTGAAGACGGCACAGTTACAAATATCAACTTTATCGGAGGCTGTTCAGGCAACACTCAGGGTGTTGCAGCCCTTGCAAACGGTATGGACGCAGACGAGCTTATTGAAAGACTTGGCGGTATCCGCTGCGGCTTCAAAAGCACCTCCTGCCCCGACCAGCTTGCTAAAGCAGTTGCGAAAGCACTTGAAGAATAAAAAAGAGCCGTCGGGCTCTTTTTTTATTCCGGAAGCTGTGCAATAATTATTGCCGCAAACATAAGTACGCAGCCTATTGTTTCCCTGATTGTGGGAATCTGACTTAAAACAAGCATTCCCGCAATTACGGCGAAAACCGATTCGAGGCTCATTATCATTGAAGCCACTGTGGGCTGATTCATTCTCTGCTGACCCAAAATCTGTAACGTGTACGCCACACCGCTTGACATTATGCCTGAATAAGCAATTGACGGTGCTGCAGACTTTATAAGCTCAAAAGAAACATCTTCGCTTATAAGCATGGGAATTGCGGCGAGAATTCCGCAGATAAAAAACTGCATACAGGAAAGCTTTACACCGTCAACATGAGGTGAAACGTAGTCAATTACAAGTATATGCACTGCATAGCAAACAGCGCAGGCAAGTACATAAAAATCTGAGCTCTGCACGCTGTTTTCAGTTACGCAGAGAAGGTAAAGTCCCACAAGGGAAACCACAACGCAAAGCCAGATTACGGGTCTGATTTTCTTTTTGAGAGCCACTGAGAAAATCGGCACAAGAAGAATGTAGAGTGCAGTTATAAAGCCTGCCTTACCGGGTGATGTGCCTTTATCAATACCCATCTGCTGAAGCACCGACGCAACGCAAAGGCATACACCGCAGGAGAGTCCCCCAAGAAGGAAGAACTTTTTGCCCTTTTTATTTTCTGAAGCCTCAGGGGCTGTATTTTTCTTTTTGAAGGCGCCCATTATGAGAATAACGGGAACAAGTGAAAAGCTTCCCAGAAGGCTTCTCAGAGAAATAAAGGTAAAGGGACCCACATATTCTGCGCCCGTTGTCTGAGCCACGAAGGAGCTGCCCCAGACTATTGCGCAAATCATCAGCATTATGCTGCCTATAAGATTATTTTTCTTTTCTGTTGTCATTTTAAAATCCTTTCCTGCCTTTATGCAAGTGCGGGTATATATTTTCCGAGGAAGGCAAAAAGTGCACACACAAAGGGTGCAAAAATAAGCGCAGGGAAATAGTTTGCAACCTTGATTTTTGTTATACCCATAAGATTGAGGCCAAGGGCAAAAATCATAAGTGAGCCAACGCAAGTAATTTCTGCAATTGCCGCTTCAGTGAGCACCGTATCAAGAAGCCCCGAAAGGAGCACAAGTCCGCCCTGAAAAACAAGCACAAAGGCTGCTGCACAAATTACACCTATGCCGAGAGAGGCTGAGAGCATCATTGAAGAGAAAAAGTCAAGTATGCTCTTTGTAAAAAGGGTTGTGTTGTCACCCTTAAGGCCGGCTTCAAGGGATCCGATAATAGTCATGGCACCCACGCAGAAAAGCAGACTTGCAGTTACAAAGCCCTCAGCAACGGAGACCTTTCCGTTGTCATTCTTTTTCATTTTCTTCTGCAGTATATCCCCTACAGAATTCAGCTTTCCGTCAATATCAAGTGCCGTACCCACAAGAGCACCGAGCACCATTGAAATAATTGCAACAAGCACATTCTGCCCCTTCAGCATTCCGGAAATACCGATAAAAACTGTGCAAAGACCGATGCCTGTCATAACTGCGTCGCTGTATTTTTTTGAAATTCCTTTTTTAAAAATGAGTCCGATTGTGCTGCCCAGAAGCACCGTTACAACATTTACCAAAACGCCGAGCATTGTTGTCACTTCCTAAAATCAAAACTAAAGGTAAGTATATCACAACTGTTTTTTTTGTACAATATTTTACGGAGAGTTTTTTGCAAAACCCTCCGTATTTTTTATATTTTTATGTCTGCACAAACTCCGTAATGGTCTGACAGATACATTCCTGCAATCTGCTCGTCGATAATTTTATAGCGTGATACCTCTGTACCCTCTGATACGAAAATAAAGTCAATGGGCTTTCTGTCAAAGATATTTGTTCCGTAGTTACCGAAGGTAAGACCGTTGTCGCTTTCCTTTGCAAGATATTTTGAATCTGAAAGAACCTCTGTCATTCTGCAGTAAGCATCGTTACCCTCTTTTGAGTTGAAATCACCTGTGCAGACAACTGCTCCGTATTTTTTCAGCTCAGCAATTTTCTGAGTAAGGATTTCTGCCTGCTCAACTCTTGCAATTTCAAGCAGGTGATCAAGATGGGTATTGATATGGGTGTAGATTTTTCCTGTTTCTTTATCCTTAAGAACAGCCCATGTGGCAATTCTCGGCATAGAGGATGCCTTCACCTTTGATCCGGATACATCGGGAGTTCCCGAAAGCCACATTGTTCCACTGTCGGAAAGCTCATACTTATCCTTAAGATAGAACACTGCGCTGTATTCGGTGTTTTTACTGTCATCTCTCGGCACACCCACAAAGCCGTAAGCTTCACCAAGCTTTTCTGAAAGAATATTCATCCATTCCTCAGTTGCCTCCTGAACACCGAAGGAGTCAGGTGCGTACTGCTTAAGAGCAGAAGCAATAAGCTCTGAACGGGTTTTAACCGAGCCGTAAAGGTCATCCTTGCATCTTACGTTAAAGGAGATTACTCTCACTTCGCCCTCATTTTTTGTGGGCACATTCCCTATTTCAAGGCTTTCGGGTGCCCACAGACCGAGCATCATAAGAAACGAAAGAACAATTGAGGATATGCCTTTTATTATGTTCATTTCCTTCACCTCTTATTTCTTGTGAACTGTTGTAATGTACTGCTCAACAAGCTCTTCTATTTCAGGATTAATTTTAGCAACGGAAAGAAGCTGTCTTAAGGTAAAGGGCTTAACTGCAAGCATAAGAGGACTCTTGATAAGCTTTCCTGCGAAGCCGCCTACCATGCTTGTGATTTCATCACTCTTGAGAATATCGCCTACCTTATCGTCAAGGCTGTAGCAATCCTCGCTGCCCTCTTGCTTATCAAGGAACCAGTTGCGTACCATTGAAGCACTGCCCTCGGGAAGTGAATATTCCTTGGGATACTCTGAAACGCCTGTAAAAGTATAGGTTTCCTTAAGGTCTCCTGCAGTAACAACAACCTTGTTTTCGCCTTCCTTGATTTCAAAGCCGTCAAAAACGAAAACCTTGTCAGCTGTAACGGTTTTCTGCTTACCGTTCACCTTCATAACTACCTTGTCGCAGTTTGAGTAAACCCTGAAGCTCTGCTCACCGATTTTGCGAAGATTATATCTTTCGCCTACAAGGTGGAAGAACTTTTCATCTGACCAGTATGCCTTATAGAGATAGAAGGCGTCCTTTTTAATCTTTCTGTCAAAGGTAACAAGGCCCTTGTTGTTTCTGCCTCTTGTTCCGCCCTCATTTCTCACTGCGGAGCCGAAGTCGAACATATTCCACACGTATGAGCCCCACATCCACTCTGAAGCCATAATGGTTTTAGCGTAGTGCTCGTGGAAAAGCGCCTGATAGCCCTCGCTGTAGTCACCCTGAACGGGTTTGTCGCTGAAGTAGCCTAAAACTGCCTCCGCACCGTATTCTGAAAGACAGAGCTTTGCATCCGGGTTTTCATTTCTGAATTTTGCGAGCCATTCGTCAAGACCGCTGCAGGTTTTCATGTACCAGCCGAAGTAGTGGTTATAGCCGAGAATGTCGGTGATTCTGTTCAATTCGCTCTTTGAAGAGCACATTGAAAACTGAGCGCAGGTTGTAACTCTTGAGGGGTCAAGCATCTTTGAATACTCGTTAAGCTCCTTGATTGCCTCAACAACTGCCTTGTTTTCGCTTGCAATTGTAATTTCGTTCTGAACACCCCAACAGAAGATTGATGCGTGGTGCATATTCTGCTTGATAAGCTCTTCCAGCTGATTAAGAGCATTGTCCTGAGCCTTTTTCTTGAAGCGTGAAATTACGGGAATTTCCGCCCATACAAGAAAGCCCATTTCGTCGCAAAGGTCGTAGAAATCGCCTGACTGCTGATAGTGAGCGAGTCTCAGTGAGTTTACGCCCATTTCCTTGATGATTGCTAAATCTTCCTTGTGGTGCTCCATTGTAAGAGCGTTACCGATTGTTTCTCTGTCCTGATGGCGGGAAACACCCTTAAGCTTTATGTATTTGCCGTTAAGGAAACAGCCCTTGTTATTATCGAAAGCAATTGTTCTGAAGCCGAAACGTAGCTTCACCTCGTCAATAAGCTTTGAGTTTTCATAAAGAGTTGCTCTGAGAGTGTAAAGGTAGGGATTTTCCATACCATTCCAGAGAATGGGATTTTCAACCTTAAGTCTGCCCTTATCCTCGGCAGCGGCTACAATGTTGCCCTCTTTGTCAAGCACCTCGTAAAGCAAGCTTACTCCTGTGCGGTAGTTTGAAATGATTGACTTTACCTTTACATTACCGTCTGCTTCAGCGGTTACGTAAACACCCTTGCTTCCGCAGTCGTCAAGGCTGAAGTGAACATCGGGAATATCATAGATAAGGTTAACCTCTCTGTAAATTCCGCCGTAGAAGGTGAAGTCGGCAAAGGAGGGATAAACCTCATTGTTTTCGCTGTTATCAACAGTTACCTCAAGGAAGTTTTTAGGTGAGGTCAGCAGATTTGTAATATCAAAGCGGAAGGTGGAATAACCGCCCTCATGCTTACCTGCCTTTTTACCGTTTACAAGAACTGAGCAGACACTGTTTGCTCCCTTGAATTCGAGGTAAACTCTGCCCTCATACTTAGAAAGAATCTTTGTGTAGGTGCAAGCTCCTCTGTAGTAGGTTCCGTCTGTACCACCCTGACCGTCAACACCGTTCCAGGTGTGAGGAAGGTTAACATTTTCCTTTACACCTTCCTTACAGAACACCCAATCGTTATTAAGGGAAATGATTTTCTTCATATTTTTTCTCCTTTATTTTATTCGGGGACACCCTTTCGGATGCCCCCTCAAATTCAGTCTTCTATATAGCAGGAAACAATTTTTCCTACATACATTCTGTGATAATCCTTAAGGGCATAGTTCTTTCCGTCAAGACTTTCATCAACGAAGCCTTTCGGGTCAAGGTCCTGATAGTAAAGCTTTTCGCAGACGAGAGTAAGTCTGCTTTCTTTAAAGCTCATGCTGCCGTCAACCGGTATCGGAGTAAGACCTGTTTCCTTTGCCTTGTCGCAGTCTCTGCCGCTGTTTCTTCCGCAGAAAGAAAGTGCCTTTCTGTATTCCTCAGAGAAAAAGCTGAGAGTGAATCTGTCGTTTTTCTCTGTGAATTCATAAGTATAGCGCTGAGGACGAATGAAAATAAAGCACACATCTTCATTCCAGAGTTCACCCATAGCGCCCCATGAGGCTGTCATTGTGTTGTAGTTTTCCTCACTGCCTGCGGTAATAAGGCACCATGAATCGTCAAAAAGAGAAACTGCGTTTTCCTTAAGGGTTTTAATATCAATTTTCTTCATAGCCATAACCTCTTTTTCAGTGTTATGCTTCAGTTTATGATTTCTTCTATAAGTTTATCCATCATAATGAGCATTCTGGGAAGGTGGAAGGGACCCTTGAAGGTGCTGCCCTTACAGGCAGGCTCTGTGGGCTTTCCGTCACGGCGGAGATAGCCGTACCATTCACCGTAAGCTCTGTCGGAGAAGTATGTTTTTACATAGTCGAAGGTCTTTTCGAAGCACTCGAAGAAGTATTCTTCCTTTGTATCTCTGAGAGCCATAAGTGAAGCGATAACAATTTCATTATGGGGCCACCAGAGCTTCATATCGTGCTCATAGGCCTCGGGGGGATTGCCCAGGCAGTCCATGAAGTACAGGATGCCGCCGAACTCCTCGTCCCAGCCCTTGGAGAATGCCATGTTGAAGACCTCAATTGCCTTCTTGTGCAGCTCGGGATCGCCCACATCGTTGGCGTAGTCCATCAGGAACCAGGAGCACTCGATGTCGTGACCGGGGTTGACCATACGGCCCTCGGTGACGTTCAGCCGGGGAGTGCCGTCCATGCAGACGCTCTCCAGGGTGCAGCCCAGGTCTTCCTTCACGTGATAGGCGAAGATGTCATGGACGCACTCTCTGGCCCGCTCGTCGTACAGCTCCTTCATCTCGGGGTCAACCCGCTTCATGACGCCGGTGACGTTCAGGATGATCATGGGGATACCCAGAGCGCGGCCGCTGCGGGTGGACTTGGCACCCATGCCGGTGGGGTCGGCCATGCCGTGGTTCAG
>JBGVGM010000060.1:0-16314 GCA_045121655.1 Acutalibacteraceae bacterium
ACTACTGCGGCGAAACATTCAGCCCCATTTCAAAGTACGATGCACACCTCGAAGATTGTAAGGCTAAGTACTTCAACATTCCCCTTGCAAAGATCATCGAAACTGTAAAGAATCTCCTTGCTAAGATTGACTTCTCAGCAGTTTTCGCTACAGTTAAGGATCTCGGCGGTAAGCTTGTTGGCGCTCTCGGCAACATCGGCAAATAATTAACTGAACAAAAAAATGTAGCAGTCAAACGACTGCTACTTTTTTTGTTCTTTTTTATCAGTGAGTAAGAAAAAAGCTTTGCAAAAAACAAAGCTCTGTTCTGACCGATGTTTCACGTTCTTTAAGCTTGAAAAATTATTTCATTGTACCATAACAACACGGAAAAAGACTTACATTTTCACCTGATGTTTTTCTTCTTTGATATTTGCTATATAAGCCTGAAATCCTGTTATTTGAAGCGATTGTGCTGTGCGTCTGCGGCAAGGATTTTTAATAAAGAATTGACTTGTCAGAATAATAAGAGTATTATTAGTATGGTAATATTTTTGGAGAGGATAGTTTCTGATGAAAGAAAAAATAAAAATCAGCTATAATGAAAAAAATGATTCTTATGAGGTTTGTTATAACGGATTTTCATGGATAAGCGACGGAAGAAAAGCTTTTGTTTCCGTTGGCAAAAGCATCGACAGTAAGCAAAAAAATAAAGATATACCTTTCAAATCTGCAAAAACCAGAAAAACAGATTATTCAGATAATAAAATTGTAACAAGATATTCTGATTTTTTCCTTGCCGGTGAGAGATTGCCTTTTACACTAATATGTACTGCTGAGGTTAAAGAAGAAAATGAAGTTGTTTTTTCTGTTAGTGCAGAAGACGAAACAGGTTGCGAAATTCAAGGAGTAAGTTTCCCTGCTCCCTTTAATTCAAAAGCCAGGGGCAGAAACTCCTATCATGTTGACTCTATGCGTCAGGGTTTTATTATTCCTGACAGATACAAAAAGAATTATTTTATTAATCATAGCTATAAAAATGTCAAAAGGCCCATAAATACAGGTGAATGTTATCTGCCACTTTGGGGCAGAGTATGTGACGGCCATACATACTCTGCTTTGGTGGAAACGCCCTATGATGCATCCGTACATACATTCTTCGGAAAACACGGAGCATTTCTTGACACGGTCTATTGGCAGTCCTCTTTGGGCAAACTTTCTTACGAACGTAAAATACTCTTTATTTTTCACGATAACGGGGATTACAATACAATTGCTAAGGATTACCGCAACTATCTGTTTGAAAGAAACGAATTAGTCACCCTTGATGAAAAAATTCAAAAAAATCCCAATATAAGAAACATTATCGGTGCACCTGTTCTGCATCATAAGATTTTCTCAAAAATCAATGAAAAATCCCAGTTCTATAATAAGAACGGTTCTAATGAAATCCTTTGTGCTACATTCTGTGAGCGTGCCGAACAAATGAAAAAGCTTAAAGCTCTCGGTCTTGATAAGCTCTATATTCATACTGACGGTTGGGGTAAAGACGGATATGACAACAAGCACCCCTATATTCTTCCGCCCTGTGAGGAAGCAGGCGGATGGGACGGCTTTAAGAAGTTTTCTGAAGCTTGCCGTGAGCTTGGCTATGTGTTTGCTCTTCACGACCAATACCGTGACTACTATTATGACAGTCCTGTTTTTGACAAAGACAAGGCAGTAACCAATATTGACGGTTCCAACCCCTATTGTTCAATATGGGACGGCGGCGAACACAGTTATCTTTGTTCAGTTTTTGCTTTAGATGCCGTCAAGAAGACTTATGCGGAGCTGGAAGAACACGATATTGATGTTCAAGGAGCATATCTTGATGTTTTTTCTATCATGCAAGGCGATGAGTGCTTCCACGATAATCACAGAATCACAAGAGAAGAAAGTATGAAACACAGAGGAGCATGCTTTGACTATCTCAACGATAAAGGACTTATAATGTCTTCGGAAGAACCGGGTATGCAGCTTCTTAATCATCTTGCCCTTGTTCATCACGGACCTCACGCATTAAAGCCTCAGGAAAACGGCAAGGCTGTGGGTATTCCTATTCCTCTCGGAAATCTTGTGTATCATGACTGTATAATGGTTCCGTGGAATTGGTTTAACAACTGGGGTATCCCCAAGGGTGAAGACGGAGATTTATACGGAGCCTTGAATGCTGGTATGCCGTATATTCACCCCTACGGAAATTCACTTTGCAAAATCGGAACAGATAAGCGCACTGCAGATATAGAAATGATGGGTGACGAAGATCTGAAAAAAGAACTTGAACGCATTAAGCCTCTTTGCGAGTTACAAGCAAAGCTTTACAACAAGGAGATGGTGAAGCACGAATTTCTCGGCAGCTACCGTAAACAAAAAGCCACATATTCGGACGGAACGTCTGTCATTATTGATTTGGACAAAAATACTTATAAGGTTGATTTGCAGTAATTACGGACTCTTATTATTTCAACCTGCAGCAAAATTTACACAACCACCGGCTCAATGGTTTAAGGCCCGGTGGTTGCTTTTTTGTTTATTTACAAATGTTTTCTTTGATAGCGGCATTTACTGTTTCTCTTGTTGTAAGTAACCACTCATCACTGTGAGGATATTCTTTGAATGTTAAGTTGTGCTTTCCCTGTTCCTCAATTATGGAAAGACAAGTCTTTTTATCCGTAAGCTTTTCCAGAGTATTAAGTGCAGCCATATCCTGCAGAGCATCATAGAAAACCTTAAGTCTGAGTGAATGATACGCCTTTCCGTCTTCTGCAGGATATACTATGAAGCTGTCACCTGACGGAAACTCCTTTCCTGCATCTGTTACCTCATAGGGATTAACAAGTCCCTTTGAAAGCCTTTTGTAATAGAAGTTGTATCCCCAATGCAAAAAGCCCCTGATATCAAATTTGAACATCTGATAGCCGATGACTCTTGTTCTTATTGAGTCATTACAGAAAAATCTGTTGGCTACATTGTGGCTTTTCTGAGCACTGCAATAATATGTCCAGAGATTATCAGCTTTATCAATAAATTTATCTATATGGTCAGTGGCGGGTATTGGATTCGAAACGATTTTCTTTTCATAGAAAGAATAATCCGAAAGAGCATCTACAATTTTATAGCCTTCAAAAAGACTGTGAATATGCATAGAAGCTTTTTTATAAGAACGAAGCATAGCTTTATTAGGTTCGTCACTTACGTGGATAAGCACCTTATTCCGGAGATTTCTTTCTTCAAGATATTTCTTAAGCTCAACCGATAGCATAGTAAGAAAGTGTTTATACTTGCGTGAGTTTGCTCTTGTTTTCCATCCAAAAATCTTCTTATAAGTACCGTCAACTGTTGCCATAATTTTCGGAGCATGCTTTGCACCCCATTGGGTGTAAAAATGAGCAAGCTCAAAATACTCAATACCGCAGCGATGAGCCATTTCAATCCATTGTGTAAGCTTATCAAAGTTAAAGGAGTAAATACCGTTTTTCACTGTTATATCAATAAGCTGAACAGTGGGCCTTTCCTTACCCTTCTTTGTGTCAAGAGGAGGAGTAAAAATCGGTGTGAGAACACAGTTCATTCCGTATTCTCTTGCAGTTTTAAGAAAGTTTTCTGTTACTCTCCAGTATTCATCAGAGAACGCATCGAATTTATAGTAAGACATCAGGCAGTCAGTGTGGAACCAACAAGTGTAAACAAAATCCTTGAAGTCAAGCTCAGCATTTATAATTTCGATTTCAATGCTTGCTTTTTTCTCACCGACAGTAAATTCTATTCTGTGTTTACCTATATCGCTCTGAGCAGCATCAACCTCAAGCCACAGAACAGTTATACCTTTCTTAACATTAGCCTTGCCGTCAAAGGGTAAGAGCAAATCGGGGTAATATCCGCTTTTGCTGAATCTGTAATAGTCGTCTGCACCTTTTTTCCACATCGGGAAATCAGATCTGATATGCTCAACAGTGTAAATACGCATATTTTTAACGGTACCCTCATAGGTCAAATCTACTGCGCAATCTTCAGTAGCTTCAATTGCAAGCTGAAAGGACTTTTTTTCATTTTTAAGCATAGAAAAGCCTTTATATTCGTCAGTTGGCATTTTGTCGCTGTCATAGATTTTTTTAAGAGAAGATAAGATTTTAATATCTTTTATGTGGGCCATAGGTCACCTCGATGTAATACTTTTATGTAAAGTGCCGTTAATTATTTCTTGTATTTTTCTTTGTATTTTGCTACTATTGCATTCATCTCATCCATATGAGCTTCCATATCTGCAACGAGCTTAAACTGATTTCTTGCTCTTACTATGTTATGCTCTGCGTGGGTTGTTCTGAAATAAACATCGCCTTCAAGGTAATCAGTAAGAAAGCGGATACCACATTCAAAGGTCATAAGCTTTGCACCGAAAGCAAGATTTTCGATTTCAGCATCATTAAGACTTTCAGCAGTTTCACTGAGGAAACCGTCAACATAGACTTCAAAGAGCTCAAGGTCGATGCCAACCTTTGAAAGGTCAGCTTCATCTTCTGCTGCTTTATTGGCACCTGAACGGATGCTGTCACCGAAATCATAAAGTGAAAGTCCGGGCATAATTGTGTCGAGGTCAATTACACAAATTCCTTTATCTGTGTTTATATCAAAAAGAACATTATTCAGTTTTGTATCATTATGAGTAACCCGGAGGGGTAAAACGCCTTCTTCGATAAGGTCTGTGAGCTTATGTGTGTCAGCCTTACGGTCGGTTACAAATTTGATTTCCTCTTCGCACACTGCTTTTCTGCTTTTTATGTCGGCTTCAACTGCTTTGAGAAAATTATCATATCTTGCGGGAGTGTAATGGAAGTTCTTAATGGTTTCATGAAGGGTTTCTGCGGGATAGCCGTCAAGGAGCTTCATAAATCTACCGAAGGAACGACCTGCATTTCTGAAAGTGTCAGCATCTTTGGGCTTGTTGTAGGTCAGAGCCTCGTCGACATAAATGTACATTCTCCATGCACCATTGTTTTCGTCACGGTAATAATACTCACCGCTGTTACAGGGAAGGAAGTTGAGGTTTTCTCTTTTGTAATCTCCACCGTTTTCTTTGATTTTTTCTGTGATATGCTTTGTTACACCGACAATGTTGAACATAAGCTCTGCGGGATTTTTAAACACAAAGGTGTTGATTTTCTGAAGTATGTACTTTTCAGCCTTATCAGTTTCAATAAGATAAGTTGCATTGATGAGACCTGCAGTAAACTGTTCTATATTTACGATGTTTCCGCCTCTCCCGAATGCCTCAAATGCGGTTTTGATTTCCTGATTTATCATTTTTATACTCCTTTCACCCTAACATCGGAGTGTCTCCGATAACAACTTCAGGTGTTTTATATTTTTCAATTTCAAAAACTATGATTTCATTTTCCTCTTTAAGAAGTGCACCGGGCAAGTAAAGTGATTTCTGCGGGCCGATATCCCAATATCTGCCGAGATTAAATCCATTGACAAAAACATAGCCCTTGGTAAAGCCGCTCATATCAACAAAGCATTCGCCCTTACCTGCTTTGAATGTACCCCTAAGAAAGACGGGGCCGTTTTTGTTTTCCGCTTTAAGCTCACCGAACCTCAAGCCCTCAAGATTGTCGAGAGGTATTGTGTAAACGTCAAAATCTGTCAGCACTTGATTTGCAAAGTGTATGTTTGAAATACCCTTACGGTCATAAAGCTCCTTGCCGTAATTTACTCTGCCCATACCTTCAACGAGCACACCTATTTCACTTTCTGAGCTTGTACCTTTAACAAAAAGCTGCTTTTTGAGCTTGAGTTTGTTAAACAGTGATTTTGCCTTGCATCTGTTTATCGTTGCAATTTTTTTCTTCTCAAAATAAACATGTGCATAATCGTGTACATCGTCAACTGAAAGAAATCCGGCATCGTACTTGCCTTTAAGCTTTGTTACATAATAAACCAAACCGAAATTTTGACCGTAAGCCTCCATACTTCTCGGAAGCGGCGAATAGTGCTTCTTAGCGATATTATCAAGATTATCAAACAAATCTGCAGACTCTGTAAACTTTACCTTACCGATATTCTGCATCACGGGTGGTTCAGGTAACTCTGCCATAGGAATGTTCTGTTTTTCACAGAGAAGCTTTCTTATCTTGTAGTATGTATCGGTATAATCGCCCCATTCAGTTAAGGGAGCACAGTAATCATAGCTTGTTACCGTAGGCTCATAGCGTTTGATGTGGTTAGCACCTGCAGTAAAGCCGAAGTTGGTTCCGCCAAGGAACATATACATATTGAAAGAAGCACCTTGCTTAATAAATTCTTCAAGCTCCGGAACCAGATTATCTGCTTTTCTTGTGTGATGCTTTTCACCAAAATGGTCGAACCAGCCGCACCAGAACTCCATACACATTTTCGGAATGTCACCGTAGGGCTTAAGAGCGTTAAAGGCACTTGAAGCACGTGAGCCAAAGTTGAGGGTAGGCAGCACACCGTCAATCGTTCCGCCCGAAAGCATATTGCACCAGGTTCCGTCAGAGGTAAACTTGAGCACATCTATGCCAAGCTCATCATACATATCGCAAAGAGCATTAAGATACTTCTTATCGTTGGAATAACTGCCATATTCATTCTCAACCTGCATTGCGATAATGTTACCGCCGTTTGTAATAAAATGCGGTTTAAGAATTGATACAAGCTTTTCAAGATAATCTCTTACATGTCCAAGATAAGTTTCGTTATTACAACGAAGCTCAAAATTCTTATCCTTTAAAAGCCACGCGGGGAAACCGCCGAAATCCCATTCTGCACAGATATACGGTCCGGGTCTTACGATAGCATATAAGCCAAGTTTCTGAGCCGTTTCGATAAATCTTACAATATCAAGCATACCGCTGAAATCGAACTCGCCCTTATGCGGCTCGTGAAGATTCCAACACACATAGGTTTCAACAGTATTGAAGCCTGCCAGCTTCAGCTTGAGAAGTCTGTCCTCCCAGTATTCAGGAAGAGTACGGAAGTAGTGCATAGCACCGGAATAGATTTTAAAGGGCTTTCCGTCGAGATAAAATTCGTTACCTTTGATTTCCAATAAATTTGCCATTTCTTCTCTCCTCAGTTCAAGGATATTCTTACCACAAATTTTCAGGATAAACGCCGTCAATTATCTTTTGTCTGATAGCATCAACTACTGCCTGCTTATCCTCTTTATATGTAACACCGTACCACTTTTCTGTGGTATCCATAACCTTTACACTGATTTTTCCTTCTTTCAGCAGGTCATCAACAACAAATGGCAGGAAGTATTCACACTTAAGCATATTATCTTTGTTTCTGTCAAGGAAAGCAGAAAAGCGTTTTCTGAGCTCAGACATCATCATACAGCTGAAGCCCCAGCAGTTCATTGAGACTGTACTGCCTTTCTGAAGCTCTGTCCAGCTCTCACCGTCATCTTCGGTAAACATAATTTTACCGTCTCTGAGTGCAATTTTTGTCCTTTCAACAATATCAGTAAGATAACCCTCTTCGTTTGTCTGACAAACGCCTCTTGCTACATGACCGTTTTCTGTGAGGGTGTTTTCGATTTTAAAGCCTACCATGCAGAACTCGTTATCGTTTTTGTTATTTTTAAGCTCATTGTAAATAAGTCTGAAGGTTTCCTTACCATAATAGTCATCGGCATTGATAACTGCAAATGGTCCGTCAACGATGCCATCACAAGAAAGCACCGCATGCCCCGTACCCCAGGGCTTTGTTCGGCCTTCGGGCACGCTGTAGCCTTCGGGAAGATTGTTTATATCCTGATATGCATACTCAACCTTGATTTTGTCTTCATACTTGCCTTGCATAATCTCCTTGAAATCCTCTTCGATTTCGTGCTTGATTACAAAAACAACCTTGTCAAAGCCTGCCTCGATGGCATCGTATACAGAGTAGTCAAGAATAATTTCACCATTTGCACCGATAGGATCAATCTGCTTAAGACCGCCGTATCTGCTGCCCATACCTGCAGCCATAATAACTAAAGTGATGTCTTTCATAATACAAACTCCTTTGCGCATAATTTTAAATAATTATATCAAAAAAATATATATTATTCAATAAATTCCTGATAATAAAATATATTTTAGATAGTACTTGCTGTTGTTAAGGCAAATAACAACCAAAGTTAAATTAAGGCTTCTTTTTTTACTTATGAATCAATAAAAATATGGCGTAACAAGAGTTAAGTCGGTGTTACGCCATAAAATCAGCAAAGATTATAATAACTTTAGAATTGGTTCTGTCTTTGCAAGCATTTAAATATATTCATTTAACCATAAATCGGTCCGTAAGTCTGACAAGCTCTGTAATCTGCACTCTGGCTGTCTTCTGTGCCGAATGCAGCCCATGAATGGGGACGGAATATTCTTTCCTTGGGAACATTATGCATATTTACGGGGATGCGAAGCATTGAAGCGAGTGTTATAAGGTCATCACCAACGTGTCCGTAAACGGTTACACCGTGGTTTGCACCCCAGTTAGCCATTACTGAATATACGTCCTTGAATGCACCCTCACCTGTAAGGTTAGGAACAAACCAGGTTGTTGGCCATGTGCGGTCTGTTCTTACATCGATTGTTGTGTGTGCCTTATCGGGAAGGTCAGCGGTGTAGCCTTCAGCAATCTGCATAACCGGTCCGATGCCTTCGATAATATTAACACGGAGCATTGTTACGGGCATTTCAGCTCTGCAACGGAAATGGCTTGAGAATCCGCCGCCTCTGAAATATTCATAGTTTGCTCTGCACCAATCTGTTGCTTCAAGACAAGCCTTCATATCATCTTCAGTGATTTCCCAGAAGGGCTTCATACAACCTTCACCGTCACTGTTCTTTGCGGCGCCGCTACCATCAAGGGCGGTTGCACCTGAATTGATAAGATGGATAAATCCGTTTGCCGCCTTTCCTTCGGGCTTTATACCTGTAACTCTTTCACAAGCCTCAGGACTCCAGTATGTACGCACGTCGTGGAAGCAGGGAGCACTGCCCGAAACAAGAGTACCGAGCATCATGGCAACACCATTGAGTGTGTCGTTTTCTGTTGCAAAGGGTGTGGGAGCCTTCGGACCGTTCCAGTCGAAGGTTGAAGCCATAATTGCTTCTGTAAAGTCAGCATTGGGAAGCCAGTCTGTCCAGTTTCTCTGGCCCTGGAAACCGCCCGCAACAGCATTCTTGCCGAGAGCTTCCTCGTGCCAGCCAAGCTCGTCAAGCTTCTTGTTGCCGTAAAGAATATCTCTGACGATAATTGAAAACTTAGCGATAAATTCCCAGTCCTTATCGGCGGGAACTACCTTTGATTTTCTGATAATTTCGGGAAGGTCCTTACCTGCATTTACGTCAAAGCCTTCCTTGCAGTTAGCCCTAATCCAGCTAAGTGCCTTCTCATATTCGTCTTTATCATAAATTTCAAGGGTAATTCTTCTGATAATGTCGCTCATATCAACCCATTCAGCACGGATGCCGAAATATTTCTGGAACATTGATGCGTCGCAGTAACTGCCTGCAATACCCATTGAAATGCCGCCAAGGTTTACATAAGCCTTATTCTTCATCCAGCCAACTGCAATTGAAGCTCTTGCAAAGCGAAGGATTTTTTCTGCCACATCTTCAGGCACGGTTTTGTCGCCCATATCCTGAACATCTCTTCCATAGATTGAGAAAGCGGGAAGTCCCTTCTGTGCATAAGCAGCCATTACAGCAGCGAGATAAACCGCACCGGGTCTTTCTGTACCGTTAAATCCCCATACAGCCTTAATTGTGTTGGGGTTCATATCAAATGTTTCTGAGCCGTAACACCAGCAGGGAGTAACTGAAAGAGTAGCTACAACGTTTTCCTTTGAAAACTGATCTTCACATTTTGCAGCCTCAGCACCGCCACCGATTGTTGTTTCTGAAATAACACACTGTACGGGTGTACCGTCGGGATATCTGAGGTTTTCTGAAATGAGTTTTGCAGCAGCTTCAGCCATACCCATAGTCTGAGCTTCAAGGCTTTCTCTTACACCGCCCCAACGGCCATCGATAACAGGTCTTATACCAATTCTTGGATATAACATAGTAATTCTCCTTTTTCTTATTTTATAATTTTACAAAATCTTTCATAAGCCTCATTCCAGTCGGAAGTGCGATTCTCTATGAAAGTTTTTACTTTTTCTGTTTCGGCAATAATTTTTCTGCCTTCTTCAATGTTTTCAATTTCGCCCAATGCAATAAGCTGAAGCACAATATTACCAAGGGCAGTTGCCTCTATAGGCCCTGCAACTACCGGCATGTCAAGGCTCTGTGCTGCCAGCTCGCAGAGAAAACCGTCTTTTGTGCCGCCACCCATAAGATGAAGCACATCAAAGCTTTTACCGGTACACTCCCCTATCTGCTCGAGGGCAAGACGGTATTTCATAGCAAGACTTTCATAAATACATCTGACAACCTGACCGATTGTTTCCGGCACAGGTTGATTAGTGCTTTCACAGTAAGCTCTTATTTTATCAGGCAGGTTGCCGTGGGCTGAAAGTTCGGGAGTATCAGGGTCAATAAAGCTTCTGAATTTTTCGCTTTCCCTGGCAAGCATTTCAAGCTCGTTATATGAATACTTTCTGTCTGTTTTTGCAAGGTCACGGCGGGTTTCCTGAATCAGCCACAGACCGCTGATATTTTTAAGAAAATTGATTTTTCCGTTGGCGCCCATTTCGTTCGAGAGTTCAAGAGCATTACTCTGTTTTGTCATAACAGGACTGTCGAGCTCACAACCGATAAGTGACCATGTGCCGCAGGAAAGAAATGCTGCATTTTTGCTCAGAGTGGGCATCGCGGCGACGGCACACTGTGTGTCGTGCCCTGCAACACTTATAACAGGTATACCCTTATATTCACCGCTGAGTGTTGCGCTGTCGCAAAGAGCAGAAAAAAGACTTTCTTTTATTTCAAAAGCATCAAGAACCTTTTTGCTCCAGCTTTTATTTGTCATATCAAGCATCTGTGAGGTTGATGCTATTGTCATTTCGCAAACCTTTTTGCCTGTAAGCAGATATGCGAATAAATCGGGCATAAACAAAAGCTTATCTGCCTTATCTTTGTTTTCGTCACATATTAACTGGAACAAGGTATTTATATTCATTATCTGATTACCCGTTTCAGCATAAATTTCATCGGCACTCATTTTAGAAAAGGCCTTTTCGAGTGCCTTATCAGTTCTCTCATCACGGTAATGGTAAGGCTCGTGGAGCATATTCCCCTCTTTATCCAAAAGGGCATAATCAACTCCCCATGTATCGAAAGCCATAGAGTCAATCTGTCCTGCCTTTCCGATAGCAGATTTAACCTCACCGATTATCATCTCAACATCGTGACACACGTGTCCGTCGACAATTTTCGGAATATTTTCAAAGCGGTGAATCTCTTCATACTTTATATTCTTGCCGTCAAAGGTAGCTTTGATAGCTCTGCCCGTTGAAGCACCGAAGTCAAAAGCTAAAACCGTTTTCATTTGACCACACCCTTTTTGAGAAGAATGTTGGCATAAATTGCCTTTTCACCCGTTGCGATTATAAGGTAAGCACTCTTTGCTCTTTCATAAAATGCAAATCGCTCGGTGTAGTCGATTGCATGGTGCGTCGGCTCGTGCTTTGCAAGAATTTTTTCATAGGTATCCCATATTACGGGAGTACCGCAGGTGTCACCCTTTACAACCTCCATAAGTGCAACCGGCTTCTCCGTGTATGTATCAAGAGGGATAAGTTTTAAAACTGCATCGAGAATCTCAGGCACACCGTGGCCGTCTGCACGGATTACTATGGAGTTTTTGCCTACACTGTGGCAAGGGAAATTGCCGTCAGCAATAACAAGCTCATCACCGTGTCCCATTTCTGCAAGAGCCTTGAGAAGCTCCGGTGAAATTACGGGAGAAATTCCTTTTAACATAAGTTCACCTCTCAGCCTTTCTTGTGAAGCATTTCATCATCGGGATTGAAAACCTTATATCCGGGATGACGGCCTGTTACTCTGTAATAACCGCGAAGGTCTATAAGTTTCTGAATGTTGTCTCTGCTGATGTCGTGACTTCCGCCGAGAATAACTGCATTTATTGTTATCTTAGCCCAGAGCTCAAGGCTTTCCATTCTGTAAAAGGCTGTGATTACATCGCTGCCTACAGCAAGAGCTCCGTGATTTTCAAGCAGCATTACATCATGCTCTTCAAGGTAAGGCTCGATTGAGTCGGGTACCTCAGATGTTGAAGGTGTGCCGTAGGGTGTAAGAGGCACCGAGCCGATAACAGCAACATCCTCAATCATATTGTACATATCCATAGCCTTATGTGCAACAGCAAACCCTGTAGCTCCGGGAGGATGGGCATGAATTACACTGAACACATCTTCTCTTTTGTCATAGCAACGAAGGTGCATTTTGATTTCGCTTGAAGGTCTGTAACCATCCTGAGCCTCAAGAATGTTACCCTCCTTATCAAGAATAACAAGCTTATCGGGAGTGATAAAGGATTTGCTTATACCTGTTGGTGTGGCAACAATTCTTCCGTCGGGGAGTCTTGCACTGACGTTACCGTCGTTTTCCGCAACCCACCCAAACAGCCACCATTTATGGGACTCATCGCCTATCTGTTCTTTGATTTGTTGTAAGTTATCCATTTGAATTCTCCTTTGCAATAAAATTTCTCTTATTAACTATATCAAAATTATTGAAATATTTCAATAAAAAATGAAGTTTTTGCTCTTTTTATCAGAGAAAATCTGTTGACATAAAATTAAAGCCAGTAATCCTGACTAATGATTGTTTTTCATATTAAGGTTCTATATCATAAAAGAACTACAATCCTGCTTTTGAGTAAGATTGTAGTTCTTTTTTCTGCACTGATTCTTAAAACTATATCACTTAATTTTTATCAGCAGTCCTTGCCCTTTATCCAATCCAAAGAAAACTTAGTAAACCAAATATTCCGGCACTCTAAATCAGGCTCAAACAATACACCTATATTTCCGTCCGGAAGCTGTGTCATAGAACTGTAAACGAAAGAGTCTTCCTTCAGTACACGACTGTAGGGAAAAGTTTCGCCGTCATCCTCAGAAAGTCTTACCGTTCCGCACTGTCTTGCTTTTTTATCAGCAGCGTTCAGGAAAACCACATAGGGCTTTTCGGCGTTTTCAATTTTAATAACCGAGCTTTGGCATATAGGTTGAGGAAGATTTTCATCGTGGCTGAAGTTTTCCCAACTTTCACCGCCGTTTTTGCTGTATGCAACTGCTACACAGCGTTTGGAATCGTGATTTCTCATAAAATATTTCAGCGTACCGTCTTCTTGTTCAATGACCTGCGATTCCGTAAGCATATTTTGTTCAATGATAAAGTGATGATTTGCCTTAATGCCGTGAATTTTCCTTGTGTTGTTCGGTGTTTCTCCCAATGACCAGGTTTCGCCGTTATCGTCACTATAGATTACACAACAGGATAATCCTAACGGAAATTTCCTTACACCATAATATATGGGAACAATAATTCTTCCGCTGTATTTTCCGTGTCTGAGAACGATTCCGCAGCCGGGGCCGGGGCCGATAAAACTCATATATTTCTTTTTTATCTGTGAATTGAGAGAAACAGGCTTTGACCATGTAAATCCATCGTCATCACTATAACACATCATCAGCGTTGAGGTATGAGCCTCTTTGAACTTGCCGCCCGTATATATGCTTCCGAAATCTGTTTTTCCATCGCTGACTTTGCCGTCTTCAGAAACAGAATATTCGGTTTTTTTACCGCTTTTCGTATAGAGCGCATTGTTTTTCAAAATGTACTTTCTGAGTCCGCGGCTGATGATTTTGTTGCCTTCGGCATCTTCACCGACACATGAATTGCAGTTAAGTATGCCCACACCTGCAGGAGTGTGACAGTAGTGCATAAAAATTCGGCCGGTATCGCTTGAATATGTAAGAATAGGATCAATTGCTGCAGAAGAAAGATTTTTTTCTTCACCGTATTCTTCAACAACAGTCTGATAATCTTCCCATGTTTCACCTGAATCCATACTTCTTCTGACGACCTTGTCAATTCTATTGGGGTTGTCTGCACCTGTAAAAAATCTGGCATCTGCACAAGCTACAACCACACCATTTTTTGTTGTAATCATCGAGGGTATCCTATAATAATCGGAAGGTCCGCCCGTACCCGGGCCAAAAACAGTTTTAAACTTCACTATGCTTTATCTCCTTGCAATAAAATTGAAAATATACTAATTTGAATTATATCTTAAAATATTAAAAAATACAAGATGTATGTATAGCTTTCGTACGAATATAATCGGAAAGCAACAAAAAGTACGGGCTCAGGCTATGAGCTCATTTATATGGGTACTGTTGTAAGACAGTGGAGCTTGATTCTTCCGTATAAACAGTCAGAATACATAGTCAAGGTCAAGCCCCTTTTTGTTCGTAGTTCAGCCATACATAGAAACCACCGAGGAATGAAGTGAACTTAAAGGTCAAGTTTTATGCTGATATGTGCCGGTCTTCATTGGGACAAAAGCACAACCGTCTCGACTTGTGTATCATTGTCCAAACTTATTTGCATATCTTCCTCAATGATCGGAAGCTTGAATTTGATGGATTTAAGCCACTGACCGTTCGGCTGGCGTTCCTCGTAAATATGGACTTCGAAAATCAGCGATTCCATGATCTGCCGTCTTTCCTGTTCGTCCATGACCGCATACAGCTTTTCAAAATAGATCAGCACCTTGTAGATATTGTCGGCAGTCAGCTTTTCCGCTTCGATTGCCGTTTTCTTTGCTCTGGCTTCGATCAGCAGAGACTCCGTATCCTCGATCTTATCATACATCTTGTAAAGGCGATCATCAAGGTCTGCCTTGCGCTTGATGTAGTGCTTATCGTCGGGGTCAAGAGTATCAATTTCGTCAATCAATCTGGACTTGATGGAATAGCTTTGGCGAAGCTGCTTTTCGTAGTTGGCGATCTCCTGCTCGATAGCGGAGGTATCCACCTTCATGCTGATTTTCTGCTGCATCAAAGCGGCAAACTTCGGATTACTGACGAGCTTAGTAATTACCTCCGCAACTGCGCTGTCCAGCAGTTCCTCGTGAATCTGTTTTTTGTAATCGCACTTGTGACCACGGGTCATGTTGCGGTGCTTACAGCCATAGTAGAAGAAATCCTTGTATTTACTGCCGTCTGCCTTGTGCTTGACACTCTTGTTGCCGTACATTCCGGCTCCGCAGATCGGGCATTTGAGCAAGCCTGTCAGCAGATGCACCTTGTTATCCTTGCCGTGATTGACTTTCTCGTACTTCTTCGCTTGTGCAAGCAGCTTCACTTGTGCATCGTGCCAGAGTTCTTCGGAAACAAGGGCTTCATGCTGACCATCGACCAACAGGTAATTGTCCTGCTCTACCAAGCGATAGTCGTTTCTTGTGCCATGCACCTTTTCCGTTCTGCGTCTGCCGTAAGCGATCTTGCCGCAGTACACGGGATTCTTTAATATTCTGCGAATAAGAGCCGCATCAAACAGGGGATTCTTGCCGTTCTGTCTCTGGATTTTCCCGATGCCGTGATTGGCAAGATATTTTGCAAGACCGTTTGCACCCATGTCGGTATGCACATACTGGTCAAAGATAATGCGAATTGCTTCGGCTTCTTCCTCATTCACATACAGCTTGCCTTTTTCAAGCGTATAGCCGTAGGGAGCAAAGCCGCCATTCCATTTGCCTTCACGGGCTTTTTGGATTCTGCCCTCCATCGTCTGCACACGGATATTCTCACGCTCGATCTCAGCAACTGCTGACAGAACAGAGATCATCAGCTTTCCTGCATCCTTAGAGGAATCAATGCCGTCCTCCACACAGATCAGATTGACACCAAAATCCTGCATCACCTGCAAGGTGGACAGTACGTCTGCTGCATTTCTGCCGAAACGGGAGAGCTTGAACACCAGCACATAGGAAACACCATCCTTGCCGGATTTGATGTCCTCCATCATGCGGTTGAACTCTAATCTGCCCTCGATGGACTTACCGGATTTTCCGGCATCCTCATACTCACCGACAATTTCATAGTCATTGTAATCGGCAAATGCTTTCATTCTGGCTTTCTGAGCATCCAGAGAGTATCCATCAATCTGCATCGTGGTGGATACTCTCGTGTAAATATATACTTTTATTTTGTCTTTTTTCATATCGTTATCCTCATTCGTGCCGCTGTATGCGACACCGTTATGTAACCCCTACTCCGAAATCACTCTCAGAGTAGGTTTGGACACTCAT
>JBGVGM010000061.1:0-7122 GCA_045121655.1 Acutalibacteraceae bacterium
AGCAAAACACCTTGTCTGGAGCAATAATAAATCAATGCGGACATTAGGAAGAAAAAGCCCTGTTCAGCTTCTCTCGGAGAAGCTGTCGGCGTGAGCACCGATTTTTGAAGCCTTTTCCGTTTCGCTACGCTCCACTCCAAACGCTTCAAAAAACATTATACTATACATTGACTTTATTTTTTACAGAAAATGGGTCACATCTATTTACAACGCAGAAAAAATATAATAAAAAGCTTAAGAAAGTCTTGACAAGATTCGCAAAGGCTGATATAATCTTTAACTGTTGCAGTACGTCTGCAGCAAAATTCCTTGCTCTGTACAAGGTTACAGGGCCAGAGACCATAAGGAGGTAAAAGACATGAACAATTATGAGACAATGTTCGTATTTTCAACTGCAAAGGGTGAAGAAAGCGTAGCAGCACTCACAGAGAAGTTCAGCGCTCTTATTGCTAAGAACGGTACACTTGATAAGTGTGAACCCTTCGGTGCAAACGGCGGTGTTCGTACACTTGCTTACGAAATTAACGACGAAACAACAGGCGCGTACATTCTCATGAACTATGCCGGTGAAGCATCACTTCCCGCTGAAATCGACCGTGTTGCTAAGATCACAGACGGCGTTCTTCGCGTGCTCACAATCAGAAAGTAAGGAGGAGCCTAATTATGCTTAACTGCGTAACACTTATGGGCAGACTCGTTGCTGACCCGGAGCTTCGCACCACAACAACAGGCAGAGCTGTATGTACATTCCGCATTGCTGTTGACCGTTCTTTTGTTAAGGCAGGAGAACAGAGACAGGCAGACTTCATCACAATTGTTGCTTGGGAAAGCACTGCTAACTTTGTTACAAGATATTTCACCAAGGGTTCAATGATTGCTATTCAGGGTTCAATTCAGACCCGTCAGTATGAAGATCAGAGCGGTAACAAGAGAACAGCATTTGAGGTTGTTGCAAGAGAAGTAAGCTTCTGCGGTTCAAAAGCAGAAACAGGCACAGGTAACTACAATCCTGCACCTGCAGCAGCTGCAGCACCTGCTCCCTCATATCAGACAGCAGCTCCCAGTGATTTTGAAGAAATCACAGACGACGAAGATTTACCCTTTTAATTGCATTTGATGCAAAGTTAATTTTACGAACAGGAGGAAAATTCTCATGGCATTTGAAAAAGGCGCTCGCCAGAACAGAAAGTCACGCAAGAAGGTTTGCGCATTCTGTGTTGATAAGGTAGAAGAAATCGACTACAAGGACGTACAGAAGCTCAGAAAGTTCACATCAGACAGAGCTAAGATCCTTCCCCGCCGTGTAACAGGCACTTGCGCAAGACACCAGAGAGAGCTCACAACAGCAATCAAGCGTGCTCGTCAGGTAGCTCTTATGGCTTACACAGCTGACTAAGAAACTGCCGCATTAAGCGCAGAACAAAACAAAAAATTTCACCGGACTTCTTTGAGGCTCGGTGATTTTGTTTTTAGACGTTTTTTCACCCGCTCGGAGTACCCTCGTACACCTTCGGGGTGAAGAAAACGCTTTCTGCATTTTAATGCAACAGTTTCTCGGATCAACCATTCAAAGAATAAAAAACGCGGACAGTTAAGTCCGCGTTTTTATCTGAATTTATTTATTAATACCAAGAACCTCAAGGAGTCTGTCGAAATCTGTAAGGAGCTTGAAAAGATCCATAATCACATACTTGATGAAAGCAAAAATGTTACGGTTCTTTTCGGGTTTTGAAACTTCCATATCATCTTCATTCTCTGTGAAGATGTCAGTTTTTTCGTAGGTGAAGGTTGCAAGTGCAGCTGAGTGATCGGAAATAGATTCGTTCTTGATATTTTTGTAGTACTTATAATCGAAAGCTGTGGGAGTAAGCTTTACACCGTCTCCGTCTCTGTAAAGCACCTTATCAACCGAATCCCAATTGCCCCAGTAATCGCCTGACCAGGAAGAGAAATCGGTATAGTTGCCACCGTTTTTAATTTCGATCCAGCTGTCTTTTAAATTGCAGTCTTTAACAAGAGCAGTGCGGTAAACCTCTGCACTTGATTCGCCCTTGAAGTGCTGAGCTGTGTTGAAGTCACCTGTAATGATTACGGGGCGGCTTGTGCCTCTTTTCTTGATGATTTCTGCGAGCTGTCTGAAGTTGTCGCTTCTTGCTTCAACTGAGCCTTTGTCGCCGTAAGCATCAGCGTGAATTGTGTAGAAATCAAGGTAGATACCGTCTTCCAGCTCAATGCAGGCATAAAGAATACCCTTAGGTGTAAGCTCGTCTGCGCCGCCGTCAACAACACCTGAAAGTGAATTCCAGGTGATTCTTTCTTCATTGAAAAGCTTATACTTTGAGAAAATATTCAGTCCGTCACCGCCGGGTACACCGCCTGAATGGAAAGAACGAAAGGGATAAAGCTCAGTGCTGAGTCTTTCAACAAGTGCATCGTGGAAAGTGAAATCTTCCTGAACAGCAATAATATCATATCCTGATTTGCTAAGTTGTTCACCGAGTTCAAGCTGATTGAAGGGAACGTCAGTGCTTACGGGAAGACCTGCAACGTTGTAGCTGATGATTTTGAGTTCTTTCGCTCCGGTTGCCTGTGAAGATACTGCAAATGTTGATGCAATAAGAAGTATTGCAAGCAGAATCGAAAGGCTTCTTTTTAATTTGTTCATAATTCTGTCTCCTTTTTTCTGTTTAAGGTTAATTTTAGTATACAATACTAAATAAATGTCGCTCAAGTCTATAATGTTAACTAAGTGTTAACAAACAATGAATTTACAGCGATTTACAAAAGTGAACAAACGAAAATAAAAAAAGGGCACTTTCAGCTTTTTACGTCAGAAAATACCCATAAATATTTTTTTAGATTCAGATAGCCTTTTCAAGCTCAGCTCTGATAGCCTTAATAAACTCTTCTGTAGTAAGGGCAGTTGCTTTACTGCCTTCCCAAAGACCAACGAGATCCTTTGTCATTTTGCCGCTTTCAATTACATCGAGGGATGCCTTTTCAAGCTTGTCAGCAAAAGCCATAAGCTCATTGTTGCCGTCAAGCTCACCACGCTTACGAAGTGCGCCTGTCCATGCAAAAATTGTTGCGATGGGGTTGGTTGAGGTCTGTTCGCCTTCAAGGTAACGGTAGTAGTGACGTGTAACTGTGCCGTGAGCAGCTTCGTATTCATAGTTGCCGTCGGGTGAAACAAGAACGCTTGTCATCATAGCAAGTGAACCGAAAGCAGTTGAAACCATGTCGCTCATTACGTCGCCGTCGTAGTTCTTACAAGCCCAGATGTAACCGCCCTTTGAACGTATAACTCTTGCAACTGCGTCGTCGATAAGGGTGTAGAAGTATTCAATGCCTGCCTTTTCAAAATCTTCCTTGTAGTTTTCGTTGTAAATCTCTTCAAAGATAAGCTTGAAGGTCTGATCGTACTTCTTTGAAATTGTATCCTTTGTTGAGAACCAGAGGTCCTGCTTTGTTGAAAGAGCATACTTAAAGCAGGAGTGAGCGAAGGAACGGATTGAAGTGTCCTTGTTGTACATACCCTGAAGCACGCCGCCGCACTCGAAATCGTAAATTGTTGCTCTTTCCTCTTCACCGTCTACGCTTGTAAATACAAGCTCAGCCTTACCGGGCTTTGTGGGACGGAATTCCGTTGACTTATAAACGTCACCGTATGCGTGACGGGCAATAGTAATGGGCGCCTGCCATGTTCTTACCGTGGGCTTAACACCGCTTACGAGAATGGGTGTTCTGAAAACTGTACCGTCGAGAATTGCTCTGATTGTGCCGTTGGGGCTCTTCCACATTTCCTTGAGCTTATACTCTTCAACTCTCTGAGCATTGGGAGTAATTGTTGCACACTTAACGCCTACATGGTACTTTTTAATTGCCTCACCTGCGTCAATGCTTACCTGGTCGTTGGTTTCATCACGGTAGGGAAGGCCAAGGTCGTAATATTCTGTGTTAAGCTCAACGAAGGGTGAGAGAAGCTCATCTTTAATCATTTTCCAGATAATTCTGGTCATTTCGTCGCCGTCCATCTCGACGATTTTACCCATTTTGATTTTATCCATTTTCATTTGCACTCCTTTTTGGTAAAATACAAAGCCAATTTTAGCAGATTATTACTCATAGGTCAAGGTTTAAAGGCAAAAAAATCCCTGCAAAGAGAACTTTATCTCCGTGCAGGGTTTGCTTTTTATCTGCCGAGAATTTCCCCCAGCAATTCAGGGGCTTTGGTTGTGATATTGTCAGGGGAATAGGAGAGTATTCTGCAAAGGTCCTTTTTGCTGTTTACAGTCCAGATTGAAACAAGCAGCCCTTCCTCCTTGAAAATGTCAACGAGAAGCTTTGAAGCATAAACATATTTAAAGTTGATACCTACAGCACCTGATTTCTTCACCTTTTCGGTGAGCGTTAAGATATACTCTCTTGTGTGCTTTTTAGGCGGCAGAATATTTCTCACGTTGAGATAATACGGAATCTTCGGGCTGTCCTTTCTTGCAGCAGCAACAAATTCGTCCTCAATGCCCGTATAGAAAATCTGCTGAAGAACACCGCACTCTTCAGCGAGTGTCTGCACCTGATTCAAATCTGTGGGTATTTTTACGTCAACATTGGCTTTGATTTCAGGGTGCTTACTGAGTAAAGTGAAAGCCTCTTTAAGTGTTACCTCACCGCCCTTAGGCTCGTCATGGGAGAGAACAGCAGTGCCGTTTTTATCAAATCTCAGGTCGAATTCAACAATTTCGGCGCCGTTTTTTATGCCCATTTCCATAGCTTCAAGGGAGTTGGCCTTTGTGCCGCTGCAGCCTGTGTGGGCAGTATAGCAAAAAGGTGTTTCGATAAGCTTTTTGAGAGCTTTGGGATTTTTTGTAGTGATATTGTCAGCACCAAGCTTAATAGCCTTAAGCATAGCTTTAATATCGTTGCAGGTGTAAAGAGAAACAAGCAGTCCCTCCTTATGGAAAGCATCAACAAGCTCCTTTGTGCAGGGCTTGTAGCTTATATTGATACCGATTGCACCGTGCTTTTTAGTTTCTTCAACAAGGTGATTTATGTAGCCTTTTCTGAACATTTTGAACCTTGTTACGGTTTCGTTCAGATAAAAGGGAATTTCGGGAGTATCTCTTTTTGCTGAAATAAGCTTTTCCTTTTCAATACCCGTGTAAAGAATTCTGTTCTGCACACCGTGCTTTAATGCGCAGTCGTAAACCGCCTTAAGGTTGGGCCCGATTTTAACGTCGATGTTCATTTTTGTGCCGGGTAGCTCAGAAAGAACAGAGAAAGCCTCGTCGAGAGACAGAGAATCCTTTTTAGCAAAGGTGTGAGCGAGAACAGGGTCGCCGTTTTTTGTAAAGTTAAGGTCAACCTCAACGATTTTGCCGTACTCTGCACCCACGCGGATAGATTCGGCTGAGTTGTATTCAGTGCCCTCACAGCCTGTATGCGCCGTTATTGTAAAGCCTTTCGGCAAAGGAAATTTGCTGTTCATGTTCATCATCTCCCGTCATGTTATGAAGTTATTTTAACAGATAGCAAATCATCCGTCAATACTCAATAAATGCAAAATGCAGAATTCAAAATGCAAAATAACTGACAAAAACTCAAAGGTTATTCTGAATGATGTGAGGGTGAAATATATAACAAGACCTGCCGTTAAACTTTGAAAAGCTCAAGGCAGGTTATTTGTACAATTTTCTTATATCGTTACTTATTTCCGTAAGCTCATCCTGAAGCTTGTCGATTTTCTTTACTATGTCGTTTGCGTCAATGGTGTTGTTGTTTGTTCTTCCTAAGAGATAATCGGTTGAAACGCCGAAAAAATCAGCGAGCTTGATAATTGCAAAGCTGTCAGGGTTGGTTTTGCCTGTTTCATAGTTGGAGAGGGTACGTTGGTCAATACCTATTGCTTCAGAAACATCTACCTGCCTTAAATCTCTGTCTTCTCTGAGGTCACGAATACGATTCATTGTATCACTCCTTAGAAAATTATGAGTATATTATACTAAAATATTTCTAAAAAACATTGACATACTAAAATTAATCATATATAATTCTGTCATACAAGTTTTTTTGGTAAAAAAACAAAGGAGGAGTCGAAATGAGAAAACTTGGAAGTATAATTTGTACAGTTTTAGTTATAATTGGTGCAATTTTCGCAATATCATATGCCAATTATGAAGAACCAAATCCAATCAAAGACAAATATCAGAATGGTGTTTATACCGTAGGTGAAAATGGCGAAGGTATTTATACTCAATATTTTGATGTAGGCATAACAACAGCAAGCAGGCAAAAACAAAGAAAAATAAATGCTTTAGCATGTTTCATGGTTTATGTTATTGCTGTTTTTGCAACAAGATATTTCATTTTGCTTAAAATTAAAACAAAATCAGAAATTAAAAAAATGGAAAACTATTCTGAAGGGAGTATATGATTATGGTAATAAAACCAGAAAATAAAAAAATAGAAAGTTTATATTCGGTCTTTACTGAGGAAGCTATAAAACTTTCAAGAATGTGCATACCATTCTTTGCTTTAATTGGTGCAGCCTTACCTTTTTTTATGTTCTTTGCATCACAATTTATGGAAAACATCAGAAGTTTTGATTTTGATGATTTATGCGATGTGCTTCCAATAGCAGCAATTACGGGTGCGGTTGTAGGATTTCTAATTAAAGGGTTTGTTAAGAATCTTATCATTAAAGAAAATGCTACGTTTATTACAGAAATCAAAAAAAGTGGTTTGAAAGTCGAAGACGATTTTATAACAGGTAAAATGCTTAAAGTAGTGCAAACGACTAATGTTAAAACGAACATGGAACCTATTCCTAGAAAAGCTTTTGATGTTTCTTTTAAATTGTCACAGATCAGCAATGTTGAAATTTTAGATAAAAATATGAACAAGGCTAATTACAGTAAGTTTTGCATTATAACTGTAGGTGTTGAAAAATATTATTTAGTATGTCTTAGTGATGCAGATGCAGTTTCGTTGAGAGATTATATTCTATCAAGCAAATAATAAATGAAATAGTAACCCCCCGGCTGAGCCGGGGGTTCTTCATATGCGGGCGAAGCCCTATGTTACTGGCATCGCCTCAAGGCGTACCCTACGACTACCAAATGC
>JBGVGM010000062.1:0-3321 GCA_045121655.1 Acutalibacteraceae bacterium
GTGGGGAATGCGATCGTTCTGAACAGTGCACAGGGATTGTCATTATTTGTTGCAGCGTTGCACTCCTTGTCGGGTACGCTGTAATCGGTTGCGTGAATAAGAAGCTGAGCCGGACGTTCCATTCTGATAACCGAGAATACACCAAAGGAAACCAAAAGCCTCGGACCGTTGGAGTTAAGGACAAGCTCCTCGCCAAGAGCGTTACGAACACCGTCGGGCAGATCTGCGTAATCTGTTCCACCGCAAGGACAGGGGCAGTTACAATCCGATACCTTTGTGCCGAGAACGACGGGCTCAACCGTTTCAACAACGGCAACGGGATCGTTTGTTCCGGGCTTCATATTGCATACACTGCAATAATTTCCGGGTCCACCGGAAGTAAAGGTGATTGCCCTACCCTCACCACCGTACAAAATAACCTCTTTATCAAGCACGGCAAGACCCTTGAAGCAGGTGCTTCTACCTACGCCTATGCATGCCTCAAATTCGACTTCGATGTAATAACGGATCTTGATTCTGAAGAATCCACAGTTAAACGGAACCTCGTCAACGCCAATGTATGCCCACAGGATCCTTGCGGTGCGAGTTCTTACGTTAGATGAATTGGCAAGAATATCCTCACCCATACAGGTAAGATAAACCCTTGTATCTTCGAAACAGTCTCTATCACGGCAACTGTCGAGGACTCTCTTAGTGTCGATGCATACGGTTCCGCTGCCGTTCTGACCGGAGCCTGTGCCACCGGAGCATGCGCAGAAGGATGCGTTTCTATTTTCTTGCATTGTTTTGACCATTCCTTATAGAGATAATTATAATTATGCTTTTCGGCATTGGCTGTTAAAGTTTAAGCTATGCCTCGATATTATTCTATGAAACAGCCTTAAATATGTGCAAAAAAAGACCCACGGATTTGAAGTGAACCCAAAAGTTTAGACAAAAATTAAATATTAAATTGCTTGTGAATGAGCTCGGTATTGAACTGGGCTCATTCCTTTTAGTTTGAGAGAAATTCTCTCATTGTTGTAGTAATGTATGTATTCTTCCAACCTTTCAATGAATCCCCTAGGGGATTCGAATTTTTCGCCGTAATACATTTCAACCTTGAGTCTGCCGAAGAAGTTTTCCATTATGCCGTTATCCATACAGTTTCCTTTCCTAGACATACTTTGTGTAATGTTATGTTCGGCAAGTAGGCGTTGGTACTCGGCGTGTTGGTATTGCCAACCTTGATCAGAATGAAATAACGGTCGTGCATCGACAGGGAGCTTTTCAAACAATCCATTCAGCATGTCTCTAACTTGCTGTAGATTAGGACTTGTTGAAATAGAGTAGGATATAATCTCGCGGTTAAACATATCAAGTACCGGTGAAAGATACACCTTTTCATCACCAATCTTAAACTCTGTAATATCGGTTGTTAGTTTCTCAAACGGCTTGTCTGCATAAAAATCTCTATGCAGCAGATTATCTGCCACCTTGCCAACCTCGCCTTTGTAGGAGTGGTATTTGCCATTTTTACTCTGTTTCCCACGTAAATTGAGATATTTCATCAATTTTAACACGGTTTTGTGGTTAATTTCGTAACCTTTTGCTTTCAAAACGGCACAAATTCTCCTGTAACCGTATCTGCCCTTATTGGCGTTGTAGATTTCTAATATATCTTGTTTTTCGCTTTCGTATTTGTCCTTATCCTTCTGCTTAATATAGTAATAGTACGTACTTCTTGCTATCCCGGAAAGCTCTAACAAATCTTTAAGCGGATACTTTTGCCTTAGTTCTGCTATTATGAACGCCTTTTCCCGTTCTTTTGCTCGTCCGCAAGAACTAAGGCACTCAGTTTTTTTAAGTACTCAATCTCCATTCTGAGTCTTTGGTTCTCGGCAATAAGATCTTCTTCAACTTTTCTATCAAGCTTTGGTGGGCGCCCCTTATTATAACCGCTTGCCTTACTAGCTCTGCCTCGTCTTTCTTTCATCAGACCTTCGGTCCCTTCTTCCAAGAATATGCGTTCCCACCTTCTTATACTGTCCTTATACCGTTCTTCTTCCGAACGACTTTTTGCATCAAAATGCTTCCTCGCTGTTTCACGGTATCCAAGATGGTGTTCTCGCATATCCATTATAACACCAATCTTAAATTCTGTCGAGTACTTTTTCTGTTTTGACCCCTTCTTTGCCATAAAAAATATGCACCTCCAAAAGTGTCTAACTTTTGGGGTGCATATCAATCTCGGTGGTGTTTTTTGTTTTTCTGACGATCTGAGGATTGAATCGAGCTGCTCATCGTATCAAGACAAGCACACGCTACGGTGCCAAATTGAATAACATACGGTATTAAAAATTTAAAATGTTGTCATTAATTGTTAACATGATTTTTCTTGATAGTTTGTTTTTTCAGCGTTAAAATATGTATTGTAAAAACAACCATAAAACAATTTATTTAACATAGTACGAGGTGATATTTTGAAAAAGGAATATGAAGGAAACGGCAGAAATTGGGATGATCCCGATGAAATAACACTTCCGGACACACTCACAAAATTGCCAAGAGAAGCAATAAGTGCTCTATACAGTCAGACAAAGCAAATCATGGGCAGAATGGTGGATTATAAGGAATACCGAATGATCTATGCCTGTGCAATGAAGGAAATCAAAACCAAGTTTGAAATACTGAACACCGAATTCAGCCTTCAATATAATCGCAATCCTATAAACTCCATTCAAACGAGACTTAAAAGTACGGCAAGTATCATTGAGAAGCTTATAAGAAAAAATCTGTCCTTTAATATAGACAGTATGGAGGCAAACATACATGATATTGCAGGCGTAAGGGTAGTCTGCTCATATATTGATGACGTATATCTTATAGCCGAGGCGCTTCTCAAGCAGGATGACATCACCCTCGTCGATAAAAAGGATTACATAGAGCAACCCAAGGAAAATGGATACAGAAGTTTACATTTAATAGTTAAAGTCCCCGTGTTCTTGTCGGAAAGACGGCTGGAAATGGAGGTCGAGGTGCAGATACGCACTATTGCTATGGACTTCTGGGCAAGCCTTGAGCATCAGCTTCAGTACAAGACGGATATTGAAGGAAGAGAAGCTATTGTTACCGAACTTCGTGAGTGTGCCGACATAATTAGCAAAACGGATAATGATATGATGCATATTCGTTCAAGGATAGAGAAGACAAATGATATTCCCTCAGAAGATGAAATTCTCTTTGAACGTTTAAAAAGATTCGATATGCCTATTGAATAATCATTAGTTTATTTTCAGTTTAGTTATTTAAGTTAAAATCGGTTCATAAAAGTGAGGTGAT
>JBGVGM010000063.1:0-56581 GCA_045121655.1 Acutalibacteraceae bacterium
ATCCCCAATACCCCAAAATTATGAAGCACACACCTTAAATTGTACAGCTGATTTCTTCTGACGGTGAAGCCAACGAGGAAAGCATAGTGTTTGTACCGGACAGAAAAACTTTTATTGAAAACGCCGCTAAAACGGTGTACCACGATATATTTTACGAAATTGTTCTCGAGTCTGCATTAGGTGCTCAGGCGGCAACCCTTACAACAATGCGTGCTGCTTACGATACAGCTACAGAGTACTGTGCAGAGCTTGAAGGTCAGATAAACCGACTGAGACAAAGTGCGGTTACTTCTGACGTAATTGAAACCTCAGCTGAGGTTTCGGAATAACCCCGATAAGGAGGAATTCTTATGGCAAAAGGTGCAAAGGGTATGGTTACAAGAATAACCGGCCCCGTTGTAGACGTGCTTTTTGATGTTCAGGAATTACCTGATTTGTTCCACGCAGTTACAATTGAACACGGTGAGGAAACCTGTGTGCTTGAGGTTTCTCAGCACCTTGGTGACGGTCAGGTGCGCTGCATTTCAATGCACCCCACAGACGGTCTTTCAAGAGGTCTTACTGCTGTTGATACGGGAGAGCCCATTACTGTTTGTGTGGGCAAGGAAACTCTGGGCAGAATGGTAAACGTGCTTGGTAAACCCATAGATAAAAAAGCTCCTATTGAAACTGCGGAGCATTGGCCTATTCATCATCCGGCACCGAGATTTTCCGACATTGTTGCTTCGGAAGAGATTCTTGAAACCGGCATCAAGGTTATCGACCTTATGACACCTTACGTAAAGGGCGGTAAAATCGGCCTTTTCGGCGGTGCAGGTGTAGGTAAAACCGTACTTATTATGGAGCTTATCAGAAACGTTGCCTTTGAACACGACGGCTACTCTGTTTTTGCGGGCGTAGGTGAACGTTCAAGAGAGGGTAACGATTTATATAACGAAATGATGCAGTCGGGAGTTCTTGACAAAACTGCTCTTGTCTTCGGTCAGATGAACGAAACTGCAGGTGCAAGACTCCGTGTACCCCTTGTCGGTCTTACAATGGCTGAGTATTTCAGAGAGAATTCTCACAAGGACGCACTGCTTTTCATCGACAACATTTTCCGTTTCACTCAGGCAGGCTCTGAGGTTTCCGCACTTCTCGGCAGAATGCCTTCAGCTGTTGGCTATCAGCCTACTCTTGCAAGTGAAATGGGTAAGCTTCAGGAGAGAATTGTATCAACGGGTAACGGCTCAATCACCTCTGTTCAGGCGGTTTACGTTCCTGCAGACGACCTTACAGACCCTGCTCCCGCAACAACCTTCTCCCACCTTGATGCAACAACCGTTCTTTCGAGAAAAATTGTTGAGCTTGGTATTTACCCTGCAGTTGACCCCCTTGAATCCTCATCAAGAATGCTTACACCCGACTTTGTGGGTGAAAGACATTTCAAGGTATCAAAGGAAGTTCTCAGAATTCTTCAGAAGTACCACGAGCTTCAGGATATTATTGCAATTCTCGGTATGGACGAGCTTTCAGAAGAGGATAAGACTCTTGTAAGAAGAGCAAGACGAATTCAGCGCTTCTTCAGTCAGCCCTTCCACGTTGCAGAAAGCTTTACAAGCTACAAGGGTGTTTACGTACCTCTTGAAAAAACAATTGATTCAGTTGAAAAAATCCTCGGCGGCGAATGCGACAGCATTCCCGAACAGCATTTCCTTATGTGCGGCACAATTGATGACGTTTACAATAACTACAAGCAGTAAGAGGTAGACGGAAATGAAAGAGCTTATTTTAAAAATTGCCGTACCTGAGGGGGAAGTGTCGGAAATCACCTGTGATTCCGTACACCTGACGGTTACCGACGGCAAAAACGGTAAGGGTGCAGGCAGCTACGGCATAAGATACGGCCACGTCAAAGCCCTTATCTCCTTAGGTAAGGGAAAGATTACCGCTTTTTCTTCAGGTGAGGCCGTTTTTTCTGCCGAATGCGAGGAAGGCTTTGCAACGGTTGAAAAGGACATGGTGACAGTAATAACCCCAAAATGCACAGTGTTATAAAAATAAAAGGCAACGGAAAATCAGGTTGCCTTTTTGGTTTTGAAAGGAGAAGAAAATGGAGCTTATAAACGAAAAAGACTATAAAAAAATAATGGCCGAAAGAGTTGAGCCTTTTCTTGAAAAAATCAGAACAAACGGATTTTTCGAGTCCTTTGACGGCAAAAAAATCCACTTTGAAGCATACAAAAATGAGAACGCCAAGGCGGTTGTGCTGATAATCCACGGCTTTACGGAAAGTGCTGAAAAATTCCGTGAGGTTTCTTACTATTTCTACAATGAGGGCTACAGTGTGTATGCCATTGACCTTCGTGACCACGGCAAATCCTTCCGCACCTCACAAAGACCCGGCACTGTTGAAACAGACGACTTTCATAAATATGCTGAGGATATAAGCTGCCTTGTTGAAAAGGAAATCAAGGCTCAGAATGAAGGTAAGAAGATTTTCATTTACTCCCATTCTCTCGGAAGTACGGCAGCCCTTCTTTATATGCTCAAGAATCCGACGGCTGTTAAAAAGGCGGTGCTTTCTTCACCTATGATATGCGGAAATATGGGTATGCCCGTTATTATTGCAGGAACGGTTGCAAAGGTGCTTTCAGCTATAGGCGGAAAGAAGATTTCAGCTCCCGGAAGATGTAAGTTTGACCCTGAGCTTTCCTTTCAGAACAGCGATGCAGCAAGTTCGGAGCGTTTCAGCTATTACCACGAAAAACGCAAGGCGGATTCCCTTCTTCAGACCAATGGCCCTTCCTTTGGCTGGGTAAAGGCTTCAATTGAGGCAAGAGATGAAATTCTCAGCTGTGCAGACGAAATTAATGCAGAGCTTCTCGTAATAAAGCCTCAGGAGGATAAGCAGCTTCTGATGGAATATACGGATAAATTCATTCAGAAATCCAAAGCAAAAACAAAAGAAATCAAAAACTCAAAGCACGAAATTTTTATGAGTGAAAACGAAACACTCAGCACATATTTTGAAGAAATTTTCAGCTTTTTACAGTAACATAATCAGGCTGCATCTGCATCGTTTTATACGGTGAGATACAGCCTGAATTATTTGCATTTATTTTAAAACATAAAAGGGTAACAGTTTTGTAATGATTATTGAGTTGAAACATACAAAAATTCATAAAATATTCCATGTTGCTACAAAATATTGTATCGAAAAATGTTGCATATAGAAAATATTGTGATATAATATAAAATGAGAAATTGGGGCAGTGTTTCCTGTGCCCAAAAACGGAGGTGATTCGGCATGAAAAATAAGGAACTGAAAAAGCTTTCCAGACAGGAGCTTCTGGAAATGCTTATCGAGCAGACAAAACGTGCCGATGAGCTTCAGGAAAAGCTCAGCTTTCTGGAAGAGCAGATTCAGAGCAGAGAGCTTACAATCAACAACGCAGGCTCACTTGCTGAGGCTGCACTGAGAATAAACAAGGTGTTTGAAGCTGCCGACAACGCAGTGGCGCAGTATATCGAATCGGTAAAAAAGCTTGGGGGAGACGCCTATATGCCTCCCGTCCCGAAAGCCGACACCAACGAAACCCTGGAGGGTATACTGGGCGAATTTACAAAACGGAATCAGCCGAAACCGCCAAAGCATACTTTCGCACCGCAAAAGCACGAAGAAGCTGAAACCCCGGCAGATAAAATCAAAGCACCGTCAGCTAAGGTAAGAGAAATAAAGCACTTAAAAAATTAGGCATCACACTAAGGGATGGTTTTATATGGCAAAGGAAACGAAGGCAAAGGTAATTGATTTGCCTACGGTAGTCCAGCTTCAGGAAGAGCTGGAAAGAGAGAAATACAAAAAAAAATATCGTAAAGCTTTGATGAGTACAATTTACAGCCTTATAATCGTTGCGGCGGTTGCAGTGCTGATTGCCACACTTGCACTTCCGGTAATGGAAATTTCGGGCAGCAGCATGGAGCCCACCCTCAATGACAAGGAAATTGTACTTCTGATGAAAACCACAAAGTTTAAAGAAAGTGAGCTTATCTGTTTTTCATATCAGAACAAGCTGCTTATTAAACGAGTAATCGGAAAAGCGGGCGACAGTATAAAAATTGACGAGTTGGGATTTGTTTACGTAAACGGACAAGCAATTGTTGAGCCTTATGTAACGGACAGAGCTCTCGGAGAATGTGATCTTAAGTTCCCGTACATAGTACCCGAAAATCACTATTTCGTAATGGGCGACCACCGCTCAACGTCAATCGACAGCCGAAGCTCGGTAATAGGTGCCATCAACAAAGACCAGATTGTAGGAAAGATTATGTTCAGAATCTGGCCCTTTGATAAGGTTGGGTTTGTAGAATAAAAACGCAGATTTCAGCAAAGGGAGGTGAATGAGGGTATGAACGCAAGAGAAGAGCACCTTGTATTACACAGGGAAACCAGAGAACGCCGCAGACAGGCAATGGCTGTGTTGGCAGTGTTTTCCGTAATGGTTGCAGTAATCGTGTTCTGGTGGCTTAAGCTTACGGGCATAACCATGACAGGGGATGCTTTATGCGGAACTGAAGAGCATATCCATTCTGCAAGCTGCTATGAATATACTCTTATCTGCACCGACGAAGACGAAACCCACGAGCACACAGCAGACTGCGTAAACGAAGAGCTTATCTGCATTATAACGGAGCACACCCACACCCGCGAGTGCTATGAGGATGTTGCTTATGAGGTGCTCGGAATTGAGGGCGATGAGGTAGAAGCAGAACAGAATGCGATGTATGCTGATGGTGATGATGCATCAACGCATGAATATGAAGACGATATTTATGAAGGAAATATCAGATATACTTCTCACCTTGATGATGAGGTTGTAGGTGTATCTTTCAAAGATGGAGATCATGTTCTGGATGAAAATGACTCGATTTATTTAGGACATCATTATACAGTTTCACTTTCATTCTCTGAAATTTTAAGCCAGACAGAAAATAAGCGAATTCAGTTCAAGAACAATGAAAACGGTCAGCTTACGTATTATCTTCCGGAAAACATTAATTGTGATCCGTTTGAAGATTGGCATGAACTTACAGCTACACGAGATGGTGTTACACGTGCAGTTGGTAGATACAAGGTTGTTGATGACGAAAATGGTCATGAACTTCTGTTGGTAGAATTTTATGAACAAGATAATCTTATCTATTTTGACAAATATACTAACACAAAATTTACTGTTGAATTCGGTGCTACTGTAACAGGTACAATGTCCGGCACCGATAAAGAAGTTGATTTTGGTGAAAATATAAAAGTAAGTGTAACTATTGATGGCGGTGCTGAAATTAAAGCCCAAAAAGAACGAACTTCATATGATGTAAAAAATAATCAGTTAGAATATAAAATTGTTGCTGAAGTAACCAAAGGTGCTGTTGAAAACTTGGTTATCGATGACAGTATATGGGTTAACCAGCAAGTTATTTTGGATACAGTTGTTGTAACAGATCTTGACGGTAATGTACTTGATCCTCAGCCTAATATAAGAAGACCCGATAATCCGAACGGTATGGGTGCTAACGGCTTTACCATGGATGGATTTGAAAAAATGTTTGAGGGCGAAGGCTTGATAATTACATATAAGACCCAGCTCTTTGACGAGGCGGTTTCGGGCGAATCTGTATATTTATGGAATGGTGCATATTTCAATGGTACTAACGGCATTGGTGGTAATGTGTATGCAGAGTCAGCTATTGAAGAAACACTGATACTTAAAAACCTGACAAAAACAGGTAAGCAGGATGTTATTAACGGCGTTTCTGTAATTAAATGGACGGTTAACATCAAAAACAGTGCCGAAAACATGAGAAATGAAGTTGTTATCGACACACTTGGTGAAGGTCTTGCTTATTATACAGGTGAAAAGATATCAGTAGTTCCTTATAATCAAGTCGGAAAAGCTCTTGATCCTGTTGAAATCGATTGGAATGATGTTGTAATCAATAACGGAACCATGAAATTTAATCTTCCTGATGGTTATGCTTTTGACATAGTTTACTATACCACTTATCAGGAACCTGAAGCAGGGAAGGAATTGACCTTTAATAACGAAGTAAGAGTTACAATTAACGGCGAAGAAGAAAAGGTACAGGGTAACACAAACGTTGTTGGCTTTGTTCCTAGAGTTGATAAAACCGTATGGGGCAATGACGGTGATTATGTGTACTATAACATCGAAGTTAATGTACCTGGTACTCTGAAAGATGTTGGTAACTTCTATTTCTCAGACTATGCTTATTTCTGGAGCCAAACTTTAGGAACGGTTTATATCAATAATGCTCCTGAAAATCTGAAAATAACAGCAACTCTTAAAGATGGTCAGGTAGTTACGTTCACGCCTTACGTTGAAGGCGGCCCTACAGAAAATACATATATACTTCAGTATCCGGCTGTTGAATGGGGAGAGACATTATATCATACCTTCAAGGTGTATTTTAACACCTCAGAGGGCACTGTAGAAAGCTCTAAGTGGATTCATGACCAGGATGCAGTACTTAATGTATCCTACAGAATTCCGTTTGATGCAAAAACCGGCAGAGACTGGTCCGGTGAGTATACAGGAGAGACTGTTGGTGATGTTCTTGCTAAAGGAGAAAAGCTTAGTAACGATCTATATTTCAATTACAAGGAAGGTATGAATATAGCAGATAATGCTGTTTATGACTATTATCCTCCCATAACCAAAAAGGGAACTGTAAACCAAGACGGAACTATTGATTATACCGTTAGATTCCACAACACCGTTCCCGGATCAAATAATCAGCAGGGTTATATCAATGCAGCAACATCAATGGTATATTTCAACGATATCTTTGATGAAAGGTTGGAATATGTACCCGAATCCTTAGTTGTTACGGTGTATTCCGCTTATCAGAAAGATTTGTGGATAGCGAAGTTTAAACACAGTGGAACTAACGGAGTTCAGGGAAACACTTTAAATATTCCTTCCGCAGATTTGAAGTTCTTAGACTATAATGAAGCTGCAGATGCCTATGATTTGAGTGGATATGCAAATGCTGCGAACTTCAACGATTATTTCCATTGGAACAATGGCGGTGGCGACTATATCTTCACATATAAGCTCAGAGTAAAAGAAGACTACCTGAAAACCACCGAATATTCGCATTATTATTTTGATAACACAGCAGAACTTACGTGGGACGACGGTGGCACTTCAGGGCCTGTTACTGAAGAAGTTGAATTTGAAACAGGTCTTCTTGAAAAGGCTGTTGAGCAGCACGGTGATCATCTGAAATTCCAGGTAAGAGTAAACCGTAACGGACTTGACCTTCTTGAAGGCTCAGATATTCTTACTGTAACTGACGATATGAGCCCCAATCTTGCGGTTTATTGGGACACCATAAAGCTCAGATATAAGAATGAAGCTGGAGAGTGGGTAGACTTTACTCCCACAGATGAAAAGTACAAATATGAGGTATTTTATGATGCAACAGATAATTTGTTGACATTTAAAATTCCTGATGAATTGCCGATAATTATAGATTACACAACACTTGTAACTGAAAAAGGTGAAGTTTCCGTTGTAAACACCGTAAAGGTTGACGGTAAAGCAAACGTCTCGGATATTATTGACGCAGAATTTAAAGTAACCACCCAGAGTGGTAGTGCTTCAGGTTCTATGCACAATTTCACCCTTATCAAGCAAGACGGCATTACAAACAGTCGTTTGCCCAATGCAAAGTTTGCACTTTATGCGTGGGTAGATGCGGAAATCACACCGCCTGACGGAGTTGCAAGAACAATAAGATCTGCAGACGGAAAGCGAGATTTATACTACATTGGTACATACACAACAGGTGAAGACGGTACGCAGAAAATTGAAAACCAGTATCTTGTTGACGGCGGACCATACGCACTTGTGGAGCTTGAAGCTCCTGAGGGATATCAGCTTATGCAGAATCCCGTTGAGTTTTATTTCTATACTGCTGACCCTGACGGTGTCACTCAGACAGTAACGACACTTCTTGCGGTCGAGAACTTCAACGTGGGATACATTCTTCCCGAAACCGGCTCGGTGGGTACCTTACCCTTTACAATTTGCGGACTTTGCCTCATGGCATTTCCGCTGTTGTACCGCATACAGAAACGCAGAAAGGAAAGGAGAGCAAAGCTGTGAAGTTTTGCGAAACCCTGAACAGATAATTAAAGGGGAGCAGATTAACCGCAACTCAATAAGCAAAACGGAAAATCTGTTAATTGGTTATCTGTCCTGAAAGCGGCAATGTATGCACATAAATCAGAAACAGCAAAAACAAAAAATTCAAAAAAAGAAAGGATGTTATTTCAAATGAAAAAGTTTTTTGCAGTTTTAATGGCACTCGTACTCGTTCTCTCAATGGGCACTGTAGCTCTTGCAGCTGGCACAGGCTCAATCACAATCACCAATGCAGTTGCAGGTGAAGATTACACAATTTATAAGATGTTCGACTTCGAACCTCTTGCAGGTGACACAACAAAGGGTCGTTACACTGCAGTAGCTGCTTGGGAAGGTTTCCTCACAGATAATGAATACCTTGAACTTGACACCGACGCCGGCACAATCAAGTGGAAAGGCGAGGAGACAGACGAAGGAAAAGCTGAGCTTGCAAAGGCAGCAGTTGCTTACGCAAAGGCTAAGGGCATTTCAGGCACAAAGATTACAGCTGCCGGTACAACAGTAGAGTTCACAGGCCTTGACCTTGGCTACTATGCAGTTGACACATCACTCGGTGCTATCTGCGCACTTACAAACACAAACTCAACAGCAACACTTATCGAAAAGAACGGTCAGCCCACAGTTGAAAAGAAAATTGTTGAAGGCGACAAGCTTGTTGATGCAAACAACGTTGCAATCGGTGATACAGTAAACTATCAGGCAACAATTACAGCAGGTAAGGGTACTGTAAACTATGTTCTTCACGATACAATGTCAGCTGGTCTTACATTTAACGCTGGTTCAGTAGTTGTAAAGAAGGGTGATGCTACTCTTACTGCAGGCACAGATTATACACTTATTACCGATTGTGAAGACGATTGTACATTTGAAATTGACCTTTCAAGTGCTTATGAAGAAACACTCAAGGAAGGCGACAAAATCGTTGTAACATACACAGCTACTCTTGATACAGATGCTGTTGTAGGCAACACAGGTAACCCCAATGAAATCGTTCTTAAGTACGGTAACAAGCAGGAAACAACAAAAGACACAGTTATCACTTACACAACTGAGCTTGTAATTGATAAGGTTGACGGCGAAGACAAAGCTCTTGAAGGTGCAGGCTTTACACTTTACAAGGATGCAATTGCTGACGATAACAAGGTTGGCACAGAGCTCAAAACAGGTTCAAAATTCACATGGACAGGTCTTGAAGAAGGCAAATATATCCTCGTGGAAACAACTGTTCCCGCAGGCTACAACAAGGCTGCTGATATTGAATTCACAATCACATGCACAGAACCCACAGAAGTAACTTCAGCTGATGACGAAGCTACATGGGCAAGCAATAAAGCTGAAATCAATCTTGTTGAAGACGGTACATTCTATGGCAAAGTAGAAAACAAGACCGGTTCACTTCTTCCCGAAACAGGTGGCATCGGTACAACAATCTTCTACGTTGTTGGTCTTGCTCTCATGCTCGGCGCAGCTATCCTTCTCATCACAAAGAAGAGAATGACAGCAAAAGCTGAATAATTCATTCCTGAATTAACTCAATTGAACCAAAACAACAATTTTCCCTTCGGGCGGCTCTTCTGAGCCGTCCGGGGGTAACCCCTTTATTTGGTTTTCTTTTGAGCTTTTTGCCAAGGGCGTTTCTTTGGCACCAAGCTGAGAAGAAAGATTTTTCAACACTCCTAAGATAAGGCAGGAAATTATATGAAAAAGCATTTATCAACTATTATCCTTGTTCTGGTGTTCTTTGTGGGACTTTCCGTAATGCTCTATCCCACAATTAGCGACTTCTGGAACGAAAAAAGACAATCCAAGGCTATTGTTGACTACCAGTCTACTATTGAAAATATGAAGGAAGAGGACTACACCTCATTTTTCAAAGAGGCTTCTGCCTACAACAAAAAGCTTCTGAATTTAAACTACCCGTTCATCAACGGCACAAAAATTGAGGGCTACGATGATATTCTCAACATCAACGGCAACGGAATGATGGGGTATATCACTATCCCGAAAATTAAGGTTGAGCTTCCCATTTACCACGGTACCTCCGACGCAGTACTCAACGTTGCAACCGGCCACCTTCAGGGAACGAGTCTTCCCGTCGGCGGAAAAAGCACCCACTGTGTCCTTTCTGCCCACAGAGGTCTGCCCTCGGCAAAGCTCTTTACAAGCCTTGACAAAATGGCTGTCGGCGACACTTTTACACTGACCGTTCTCGACAAAGTTCTCACCTACGAGGTCGACCAGATTAAAATTGTACTTCCCCATGTGGTTGAGGATCTTTACATAGAAGAGGGCAAGGATTTCTGCACTCTTGTAACCTGCACCCCTTACGGTATCAACACCCACCGACTTTTGGTAAGAGGCAAGAGAATTGCAACAGTTGAGCCCGAAAAGGTAATCACTGTTGTAACCGATGCATATCAGATTGACCCGTTGATTGTTACTCCTGCAGTTGCAGCTCCCATGCTGGGCTTGCTGCTCGTGTACCTTCTTGTGAAGTACCGCAAGAGAAAGAGGGGGTAAAACCTCAACGTCAGGTTGAAAGTGCAAGGCTTGTAAGTTGATGAAGGAGTGAGCACCCTCTCCGTCAAATGCTTTGCATTTGCCACCTATCCCAAGGGGAGAGGCAAGAATAGATGTACAAATATACAAAGATGAACCCTTGGCTCTCCCTCTGGGAGAGCTGTCACGAAGTGACTGAGAGGGAAAATCAACAACATACGTCCCTTAATTCTCCCTCTGGGAGAGCTGTCACGAAGTGACTGAGAGGGCAAACCACAAACCAAAAACAAACAGAGAGTGATACTGTGAAAGTCATAAAGAACAACCAAATGTTAGAAAGAGCACGTGAGCTCAGGAAAAACATGACGGAACAAGAGCGAAAGTTATGGTATCTGTTCTTAAAGGATTATCCCGTAAAGATTTATAAACAAAGAATAATTGAATCTTTCATAGTAGATTTTTATTGTGCGCAGGCTCGTTTAGTAATTGAAATAGACGGAACCCAACACTATTTGCCTCAAGGAGAAGCGTACGATAAAGAGAGAAGTGCAGTTATAGAAGCTTATGGCCTGAAAGTTTTACGGTTTTCTAATTATGAAATTGATAAGGAATTCACAAGTGTTTGTGAAATGATTGATAAAACAATAAGAGAGAGGCAAGGACTGTAAGTCGATGAGAAAATGAGAGCCCTCTCCGTCAAATGCTTGCGAGTGCAAGGTTTGTAAGTTGATGAAGGAGTGAGAGCCCTCTCCGTCAAATGCTTTGCATTTGCCACCTCTCCCAAGGGGAGAGGCAAGAGCGGATATACAAATATATAGAGATGAACCCTTGGCTCTCCCTTTGGGAGAGCTGTCACGAAGTGACTGAGAGGGAAAATCAACAACATACGACCCTTAATTCTCCCTCTGGGAGAGCTGTCACGAAGTGACTGAGAGGGCAAACGAGGTGAAACACATGACTAACGCTAAATTCAAAAAGCTGATAACCCTGACCGTAGCGCTGCTGTTACTGCTGAACATAAGCGTTTATGTTCTCGCGTCAGCTAAAACCGCCATTGACCTTTCTGAAAAGGGAAGTATAACCCTTGTGCTGAAGGACAAAACCTCAGGCGACCCCATCAGAGGAAAAAAGTTCAGCCTTTACCGTGTGGCAACCGTCAGACCAGACGGTGACAGTATTGCTTATAACTACGTCGCTGAATTTCTCGGCAGCGGTATAAGCCTTACGGACAGAATGGCGGATAACCTTCCTCAGCACCTTGCGCACTACGCCGAAAGCAGAAGTCTGCCCCATCAGGAAAAGTACACCGACAGCACAGGCAGAGTGACCTTCACCGACCTTGAAACAAGCCTTTATCTCGTTGTGCCTGAGGACATTGCTTCATCACCGTTCCTTGTGAGTATCCCTGAAGAGCTTGACGGCGAATGGAAGTACCACATTGACGCCTCACCTAAGGTTGACGACGAAATTGACGAGGAAGGTGGGGACGATATCACCGTTGAGAAAAAGTGGGTAGGCGACGGCCACCCGGGCAGTGTAACTGTTGTGCTTCTCAGAAACGGCAAGGAGTATGACGAAGAAATCCTCAGCGACGAAAACGATTGGAAGCTTACCTGGAATGACCTTAGCAAAAATTATTTCTGGACCGTAATTGAAAAGAACGTGCCTGCAGGTTATGAGGCAAAGTACGAAACCTACGGCACGAAAACTATAATCACAAACCTGAAGCCGTCAGAAGACGAAACAACTACTTCGCCCGATGATACAACATCACCCGACGGTACAACCTCGCCTGACGATACAACATCGCCTGACGACACAACCTCGCCTGACGGTACAACCTCGCCCGACGGTACAACTTCACCTGACGGCACAACTTCACCTGATGGTACAACTTCACCTGACGGTACAACTGCTCCGGGTGACACAACCACACCGGGCAACGGAAACAAACCTCAGAGCACAACAAAGGGCGAAACCACAACCAAGGAACAGCTTGCAGACACAGGTCAGCTTAACTGGCCTGTTCCCGTACTTGCAGGATTGGGGCTTGTACTGTTCAGTGTAGGTTGGGGAATGCTGAACCTTAAAAAAGAAGAAGAGCAGGTTTAAAGTAGGAATATGAAACGAAGAAAAATTGCAAAAGCGCTTATGAGTATGGGCGTAATCTGTATCGCACTTTCGGTAGGTCTGCTTTGCTATAACAATTACGAAAACCGTAAGGCTCAGCAGTTTTCCGATGCCATAATGCAGGTTATGCGTGAAATGGTTGAAATTCAGAAGCTGGAAAACGAGCGACCTGACCCCTTTGACGACACCATGACGGAAAAGAAAATCGACGGCTATATGTACGTGGGTTATCTTTCAATTCCTACTCTTGAAATCGACCTTCCCGTAATGTCAACCTGGGACAAAGCAAGACTGAGAATTGCACCTTGTCGCTATCACGGCTCAACCAAAACCGACAACCTTGTAATTGCGGCCCACAACTACCGCTACCATTTCGGCTATCTGGGCCACCTCAAAAAGGGTGACGTGGTTGTTTTCACCGATATGGACGGAATTGACCACACTTACAAGGTTAAGCGTGTGGACCAGGTACTGCCCACAGACGTGGACAAGGTAAAGGATACGGGCTTCGAGCTTACACTTTACACCTGTACTTACGGTGGTGCAAGAAGAATTGTTGCAAGATGCGAAAAGCTTGGCAGTGCGACAAACAAATAAAAGAAGAAAGGTTGCTTCTTGTGAGTAACCTTTTTATCATATAAGCAAATGAAAACACAGAGATGAACCCTTGCCTCTCTCTGGGAGAGGTTTTTGCTGCAAAACATAAATAAAGAGCACAACTCTTGCCTCTCCCTCTGGGAGAGGTGTCACGAAGTGACGGAGAGGGCTTCTACCCTCCACAACTCTTTCCCTCGCAACGTTCTACCAAGCTAAAGTCCTACGAATCGGGCAAGTACATCTCTCCCACCTCTCTGTTCTACTAAGCTTTCCTGCGGTGCTCGCCTCTGCGGCGGGCACTTACTTTTGTCTCTTGTGACAAAAGTAAGCAAAAACACGCCTTCGGTTAAACCGCCGCAAGCATGAAAATTACCGGGTCAGCTTTTATCTATGTATTTTCGTGGTAGTCTTTTCTGCTCACCGTGGATTTAAAAACAAGGCTTCTGCTTATCGGTAATTTTCAAATTGCTACGTACTGCTTTATAGGCAGTCGGGTGCGGACAGCTCTATTTAAAACTACCTTTCTTAAATGAGTCCGCTAAGTCCATGCCATTTATAAAAAGTGTTCTCGTCTAATTTACATCCGTCATTTCAAGGTAATGTTAGTCCGACATTCGCTGACCGCTACCGTCTGCTTTCAGAAAGAGACTTCCGTTTAAGTTGTTGGTTTGTTGTACAGTTTATCTCATAGATGCGCTTCCCCGATTTCCGGAACCTGAGTAAAGCAGTCCCGGTTCTTCGGATAAAGCTTTGTAAGGCTTAAAATGTAAATTCCCTTTAAAAGTGTCGAGCGTTTTTAGTTCTTTTAAAGTTGATGATTTAAAGTTAATGGTGTATAATAGGTATGCTTTCAAAAAAAGGAGGAAAAAATATGAGACTTTTACTTGCTGAAGATGAACAGGACTTGTCAAAAGCTCTCTGTGCAATTTTAAAACATAACAACTATTCCGTTGACCCTGTCTATAACGGTCAGGATGCACTTGACTACGGCCTTTGCGAAAACTACGACGGAATTATTCTTGATATAATGATGCCGAAGAAAAACGGTATAGAGGTACTTAAGGAGCTCAGACAAAACGGTGTGGATACCCCTGTGCTGATTCTCACTGCAAAAGGTGAGGTTGACGATAAAATTTTGGGCCTTGATTCAGGTGCAGACGATTACCTTACAAAGCCCTTTGCAATGGGCGAGCTTCTTGCCAGAATAAGAGCTCTCACAAGAAGAAAGGCAGACTTTACACCTAACCTTCTTACAATCGGCAACCTTTCCCTTAACAGAGAATCCTTTGAGCTTTCCGTAGGCGATGAGTCAATCCGTCTGGGAAACAAGGAGTTCCAGATGATTGAAATGCTCATGAGCAACCCCGGCAGACTTATTTCAACCGAACAGTTTATGGAAAGAATATGGGGCTATGAAACCGAGGCGGAAATCAACGTTGTGTGGGTTTACATATCCTATCTCAGAAAGAAGCTCAATACCCTGAAGGCCAACCTTGAAATTAAGGCTGTCAGAGGTGTAGGCTATACATTGGAGGAAGCAAAATGCTGAAAAAGCTGAGGCGACGTTTTGTTGCAATTGCTATGTTTGCTCTGGCAATAATGTTTCTTGTTCAGCTTACGGCAGTTAACGTAATCAACCTTTATCAGCGAGATTCCGAAACTAAGGAGATTCTGAAAATTATTGCCGATAACAACGGTGTTCTTCCCGGCGGTCACGATAATGCCAATACCCTCAGCGATTTTCTTAACCCCTTCGGAAAGCTTGAAATTAACATTGAAACACCTTATTCTACCCGATATTTTGTGGTGGAGCTGAGAAAAAACGTTGCAACAAAAATCTCAACAGAGCATATAGCTGCTGTATCCGACGGTGCAGCGTATGAGTATGCCACTCAGGTTTACCGCAGAGGTCCGGGCTTCGGTATAGTAGGTTCATACAGATACTACTATAAGCAGGGCACCGAGCAGTCCATAATGGTATTCATTGATATCTCGAGGGATTTGCAGCTTTCCTTTGCCCTTATGACCATATCTGCAACTGTAACTCTCATTACTCTTTGCCTGATTCTTGTGCCCGTGTGGTGGCTTTGCAAGCAGGCGCTGAAGCCCGTTGAAGAGGCTATGGAAAAGCAAAAGCAGTTTATTACCGATGCGGGACATGAGTTGAAAACTCCAATAGCAATCATAAGTGCTGATGCAGAGGTAATGGAGCTGTGTCAGGGTGAAAATGAGTGGCTGAGCAGTATTAAAAAGCAAACGGTAAGAATGAACACTCTTGTAAAAAACCTCGTTGACCTTTCCAAAATGGGCGAAGAAGCGGACAGCAAGAAGCACACACTATTCAATATCAGCGAAGCTGTTCTCGATACTGCCTCAAACTTTGACACCACAGCAAAGGCTCTCGGAAAGAATTTCACCTTTTCTGCAGCAAGAGACATAAAGTATAACGGCAACGAAGAGGAGATAAGGCAGCTTATTTCAATCCTCTGCGACAACGCTATGAAATACACCAACGAAAACGGCATAATCAGACTTAATCTCTACAAGGTGGGAAAAAGCATACAGATTGATGTGTACAACACCTGCGATTACGTAGATCCGTCTACGGTCACAAAGCTCTTTGACCGTTTTTACAGAGCCGATTCCTCACGCTCGAGAGAGACGGGAGGCTACGGAATCGGACTGTCCGTTGCAAAGGCAATTGTTGACAGACACAAAGGAAAAATCAAGGCCGTTACCGACGGCACAACTGCAATCACATTTAAAATTACACTGTAAAACAAATAATCATTCGCTGAAAGGAGGATAGGTCATATGTTCAGGTTCAAAGCACTTTTTTCTCTCAGAGTCAAGCTCATTCTTGCATTTATAGCAGTAATTGTTCTTGCAGTGGTGCTCAGCACCCACGAGAACAAAGAAGAAACTACGCCGACACAAGGACTTATCCTTTCCACAACCGAAAGCAAAACTACTTCTCCCGAAATTACGGACGAAAACGGCACAACGGAAAATACAGAGGATTACACTTATATAATCCTTGCTGATGAAATGACCACTATAAACGGAAAGGGTGCAAGCTTTTCGGATAATCAGGTGAAAATAACCAAGGGCGGAACCTATTTCTTAAAAGGCGGTCTTAGTGACGGCAGAATTCTGGTTGATGCAAAAAACAACAGCGAAAAGGTTGTTCTTAAGCTTTGCGGTGTGGGTATTACATCTTCCTCCTCGGCGGCAATTATAATCAAAAATGCTCCGAAGGACGCAGTTATTCACCTTGCCGAGGGAACTATCAACTCTCTTACCGACACATCGAAAAGAGCTGAAACCTACGTCGAAACCGACGAGGATTCATCAGTGATTTTCTCAAAGGACAACCTTGTAATTGAAGGCAAGGGGACTGTAACTGTTTCTGCAGGTTTCAACAAAGGTATTTTCTCAAAAAAGGACATCACATTCAAAGATGCCACAGTTAATGTTCTCAGCGCTGACGACGGAATCCGAAGCAAGGACAGCATTGAAATTGCAGGCGGCAAGCTGAAAATTACCTCAGGCGGTGACGGAATCAGAACAAAGGACGACATAGGTGATATTGGCAGTAAAATTGTTATCCACGACAGCGACATTACCATAACCAGCGAGCTTGACGGAATTGAATCGGCAGGTGACGTTCTTATGTACGGCAGTAAGCTCAGCATCAACTCCAACGGAGGAAGTACGGGCAGACATTCCGACAAAGCTGCTGCGTCATTCTTTGAAGAGCCCAAGTCTCCCACAGAGGACAAAAACCTTCTTTTCGCTCTGAGAAAAGCAACCCTCGACAGCAGTGCCCTTGAGGAAATTCTCTCGGGAAGCTCTTCGTTTTGCGGAATTGCCGCAAAAGGCGAGGTTACGCTCAATGAAACAACTTTAAAAATCTCTTCCGTTGACGATGCAGTTTACGCCGGAAGTATAATAATCGAAAACGGTCAGTACTCACTTTCAAGCGACGATGACGGACTTCACGCGGTAAAGGAAGTAAGCATAAAAGATGGTGAGGTAAATATAGCTGATTCTTATGAAGGAATTGAAAGCGAAGAAATAAATGTAGACGGCGGAAAGCTGTTCATCAAAGCCTATAACAACGGCTTTGATACTTACGGAAAGGACGGTACCGTTGAAATTGACGGTGGTTACGTACACATTGATTCCGACTCAAAGGGTGATAAATCCGGCACAAAAATTGAACTTTCAGGCGGAACACTCATAGTGGTGGATTCTGCGGCTGACGCTGTTTCAGTCGATTCATATACAGTTTCTTCAGGTACTCTTCTTGTGCTGAGCAACGCTCCCACGGCAAAGAGTATTGAAAGCAAAGGCATTCCTGTAATCGCCTTTACCGAAAGCAGAAAAGAAAACTCACTTACGGTAATTGCCGATTCCGAAGGCGAAAGCGTAATCGGCTTTGTTTCACCCAAAAGATATAAAAACGTGGTCTTTGTTTCCGACTCACTTAACGAAAACGAGTACTACAGCCTTTATGCAGGCGGCTATTTTGACAGCGAGTCTTTAAGCGGAATATATACCTCAGGGGGATACTCGAAAGGGACACTGCTGAGAAAACTCAGTAAGCCCTTAAGAAGCCTTGACAAAACTCAGTAAAAGTGATAAAATCTTTTGCTGTACAGAATAGAATTAAGGATAGGTGAATTAAATGTCAGGTCACTCAAAATGGAGCACCATTAAAAGAAAAAAGGAAAAGACCGACGGAGCAAGAGCAAAGGTCTTTACCAAAATCGGCAGAGAGATTGCAGTTGCAGTACGTGACGGCGGTCCCGATCCCGCATCAAACTCAAAGCTCAAGGACGTAATTGCAAAAGCAAAGGCAAACAACGTGCCTAATGATAATATTGAAAGAATTATCAAAAAAGCTTCAGGCGAAGGCAACAGCGCAAACTACGAGGAAATTATGTATGAAGGCTACGGCCCCTCAGGTATTGCTGTTATCGTTGAAACACTTACAGATAACCGTAACCGTACTGCAGGTGAAATGCGTCACTATTTTGACAAGAATAAGGGTAATCTCGGTCAGCAGGGCTGCGTATCCTTTATGTTCACACGTTACGGCGTAATTGTTATTGAAGCTGAGGATATTGATGAAGATAAGCTTATGGAAGACGCACTTGAAGCAGGTGCAGTTGACTTCATCACAGACGAAGAAGATGTTTACATTGTACGTACAGAGCCCAACGATTTAGGCGGCGTACGTGACGACCTTGAAGCAAAGGGATACAGCTTTGTTTCAGCTGAGGTTGAATATGTGCCTAACACCCAGACAGCTCTTTCAGATGAAGATGACCTTAAAATGATGGGCAGACTTCTTGAAATGCTCGAGGACAACGACGATGTTCAGAACGTATGGCACAACCTTGAGAACGAAGACGACCTTCCCTGAGCAGGAATAAACAGATTTTAAGACTTCTCTTAAAATAAAAAGTGTGCGGAAATCGCCGGCAGAAATGCCGGTGGTTTCTGCTTTATATGAATAAAAAAGAGCCTGCTTTCATATCCTATAAAGGGTGATAATATGGATAAAAGCAAGCTTAAGGTTTATGGAATTTTTATACTTATAACTGAAGCTATCGGTGCCGTTGCAGGACTCCTCACATCTCTTGGTATGGAAAGATACGCCATGGTTGAAAAGCCTGCACTTACGCCACCGGATATTGTATTTCCAATTGCCTGGAGCATACTTTACGCTCTTATGGCAATAGGTGCAGCGAGAGTGTGGCTCACTGAAGAAAGTGGTGAAAGGTCAAGGGGGCTGAGACTTTACGGAGTTCAGCTTGCCATGAACTTTTTGTGGAGCATTTTCTTTTTCAATTTTCAGATGTACGGCTTTTCATTCTTCTGGCTGCTGGGGCTTCTTGCAGTTATAATCCTTATGACCGTTTCATTTTACAGAACGGACAAAATTGCAGCTTACCTGCAGATTCCTTACATTTTATGGGTGAGCTTTGCAGGGTATCTCAATTATATGGTGTGGATGCTCAACCGATAAAGAGATTTAATCCTTATCCTTTTCGGTGGCTTTTTCCTCAGCATGGGGTAAATCTCCCGAAATATAGGAAGCACTTAACCAGCCGTACAAATCCTCTTTAATAACGTAAACATAAACCCAGTTCTGCGATTCTGCAGAGCCGCCCGTTACCTGAACCTCACTGCCTGATGGGAGAGATGTAATCTGTCCGTAGGAATCGGAGGGACCCTTTCTCAGCGAAATGCTGTTTGCTGAGGAAACTACACAGTTTACGGGCGCATAGTTTATCTGAGGGGAAACTGTACCGAAGGATGATGCAAACTCTCCCTGAACGGAGTCGGTGATGTTTTCGGTGGTAGTTTCCCTTAGTGCAATTAAATCGGAAACGGCAGGAACAATGCCGAAATAGTCAGCTGCCATAAAAAGAGCAGTGCAAAACAGCAGAATACAGAATACTGATAAAAGAGCTGTTACAGCCCGTCCTGAGCCCTTTTCTTTTTTGCGTGGCTTTTCCTTGGAAGCATCTGAAACCTCGTCAAAGGAAGGTTCAGGCTGGAATATACGGCTTTTTGAGCTCACATCTTCAAAAACAGTTTCCCGTGAGATGAAAATGGGCTTCGGCTCAGTTTCGGAAGCTTGTGTCTTCGGTGCTTCATCCTCCTTACACTTTTCTCCGCAGTGCGGGCAGTAGTTTTCAGAGCCATAAAGAATATAGCTGCATTTTTTACATGTCATAATAAAAACTCCTTCTTTTTAATAGATTACCTCAGCAGTTTAACACCGCTGAAAGAAGAAGTTTGTCGCAATCTGAGACAAGCAGAAAAATGCTCAGAAAACACAAGAAGCCCACTTTCGTGAGCTTCTCTTGTGCATATTTGAAAGGAGAGGGGAGTGCAATGGGAAGGAGGGCTGAAGTGTGAAAAATCGGAAAAAACACACTTCAATTCCCACTGCACAATTAGAGTATAACGGTATTACTTAAAACTAAGCTAAAACACTTTATAATAAATTATTAAGACTTGGTGTAATCTGTGTGAAAAAAGAGCCTTGCGGCTCTTTTTTATGCTTTTTTCTTTGAAAGGATAAGGTTTGTGAAGATACCGAGGATAAGTGCACAAGCGATTGCTGTGATTGTAATCTTACCGAAGGTAAGAGCAAGACCGCCGATACCTGCAATAAGAATTACCGAAACTGTGAAGAGATTTCTGTTATCCTCAAGGTCAACTGACTGAACCATCTTAAGACCTGAAACTGCAATAAAGCCGTAAAGAGCCATACATACGCCACCCATTACGCAAGAGGGAATTGAGTTAACGAAGGCAACGAAGGGTGAGAAGAATGCAATAAGCATTGAAAGAACAGCTGCAGTGATAATTGTGTAAACTGATGCATTTCTTGTAATAGCTACGCAAGCAACGGATTCGCCGTAGGTTGTGTTGGGGCAGCCACCGAAGAAAGCGCCTACCATTGAGCCTACACCGTCACCGAGAAGTGTTCTGTGGAGACCGGGTTCTCTGAGAAGGTCCTTTTCAATGATTGAAGAAATGTTCTTGTGGTCAGCGATATGCTCAGCAAAAACAACGAAAGCTACGGGAATGTAAGCTACTGCAAGTGAGCCGATGTAAGAAGCGTCAATATCCTTAGCACCCTTGAATGCTGTGAGGAAGGTGAAATCAGGAAGAGCAAAGATGCTCATGTTCTGGAATACTGAGAAGTCGATGATTCTGAGAGCATCGTTACCTGTTTTGATACCGATTACTGTAAAGATTGCTGCTACTGCATAGCCTGAAAGAATACCGATAATAAAGGGGATAAGCTTAACACCTTTCTTACCGTAGGTTGAACAGAGCATTGTTACGAAAAGAGCAACAAGACCGCAGAGAACGCAGAGCAGGGGATTTGCAGTCTGAACCATTGAAACAGTTTCAACGATTGCACCGTTTTCGATTGCCTGGCCGATTGATTCTACCATATATTCGCCTGACTTGAGGTCGCCGATTGCGTTACCTGCAAGTGAAAGACCGATGATGGCAACTGTGGGACCGATTACCTGCTTGGGCATAAGCTTGTCAATCCAGTTAACGCCTGCGAACTTAACGATTGCAGCGATAATAACGTATACAAGACCGGCAAAAACTGCACCGATGATAAGGCCCATATAACCTGCTTGTACTGATACTGCGCCTGCAAAAGCTGCAGACATTGAGCCGAGGAAAGCGAATGATGAGCCGAGGAAAACGGGTGAATTTGTCTTTGTGAAAAGTACATAAACCAATGTACCGATACCTGCGCCGAAGAGAGCTGCTGTGGGCTGCATACCGTTACCTATGATGATAGGCACAACGAGAGTAGCTGCCATAATAGCAAGAAGCTGCTGAACAGCGTAGATAATGAGTTGTCCGAATTTTGGTTTGTCATGAATGTCATAATAAAGTTTCATTGGTAAAACCTCCTTATTTATTAAGAAAATTTTATCACACCTTGGGGCGAAAGTAAATAGAAATAAAGCAGAATAGAAAAGAAAGCTGTAGAAAATAAGTGATGAAACTTGTTGAAAACAGAGAAAACTTATTGAATATTAAAAAAGGGAGTGCTATAATGAATGTACAAAAATTACGGAGATGATAAAAATGATTAAAAATGAAGCAAAAATCAGAAATCCTATTATCGACGCAGTAAGAGAACAGCTTGAACACAGAGCTCTCTGGCTTTACTACCTTACAGATGAAGCTAAGAAAAAGGGCCTTGACCCCTATGATTTTGCAGCTGACGCAATTAAACGCTGCGGACATTTCAACGGTCAGAATCTTGTAAACAAGGGCAAGACAGATTCACTCAAGGGCCTTAAGAAAACTCTCTTCACCCTTCCTGCACAGATGGTTTTCGAAATGAAAATCATTGACGTAAAGGACGACCGCTTTGAGCTTAAATTCCACTACTGTCCTCTTGTAAAGGCGTGGCAGAAGGCAGGCTGCACAGACGAAGAAATCAGAGTACTTTGCGACCTTGCAATGTGTGGCGACAGAGGTATCGGTGAAAAATACGGCGCTGTTCTTGACCTTCCCGCTACAATCGGTAACGGCGATGACATCTGTCACCTGATTTATCACAAGTAAGATAATAAGAAAACCACTTGACTTTCGGGTCAAGTGGTATTTTCGTTAACAATAAAAAAGGACTGCACACGGCAGTCCTTGATTTTTGCATTATGCTTTGCCTTACCTTTTAAGGAAAGGGGGCGATTGCGGTGTGGAAGAGTTCTTATCTTGCAGCAGGGAACTGATCCTTCGCATAACCCATTACACGAGCGATCTGAACGGGGATTTCACGGTTCTTTACCTTGTCGCCTGATTTGAAGCCTGCATCTGCAGCTGATACAAATACGGGAACGTCAACGTTGGTGTGGCTGCCGGATGTGTACTTGTAATTGCCTGTCTTCTTGTCAAGCTTGATACCGCCTGTTTCGTGGTCAGCTGTTACAACAACAAGAGTTTCGCCGTCTGCTGCAGCAAAGTCAAGTGCTGCCTTAACAGCCTTGTCAAATTCTACTGTGCTCATGGTTGCACCTTCAAATTCGTTGTCGTGTGAGAATTTGTCAATACAAGCACCCTCAACCATAAGGAAAAAGCCGTCTTCATCGGCAGAGAGGATTTCGATTGCCTTTTCGGTCATTTCCTCAATCGTGGGAGTATTGTAATTGTTAGTGCAGTGCTTGAGGTCGTCAAAGCTGAACTGTGCAAAGCTTCTGCTGCCCTCTGTGAGAGCCATAAGCTCATCTTCATTGTCAACATAAGTAAAGCCGTTTGCCTTTGTGTTTTCTTCGTTGATGCTTTCGCTTGAAGCACCCCAGATAAGGTCAAGACCTGAAGAAAGCTGGTCCTTTGAAATATCCTTTTCCATTGTTCTTGAAAGCGCGTGAGCTGAGAATGAGGAGGGTGTGGCACCGCTTGTCCTATCTGTTGTTACAACACCCGCAGCCTTGCCGTCACGCTTTACAAGCTCGCAAAGGTTGATAGGCACATTGAAATCGTTAATTGTGAACGGGTCGAAGGGGAAAAGACCGAGTGAATTAATCCACACTCTGCAGCCTGTTGAAAGAGCTGTACCGCCTGCAGCTGAGTCTGTTGCAGGAATGAGGAATGAGTGAGTCTGCGACTGAGCCTTTACGGGCATTGTTTCCATAGCGAGAGAAACGCCTCTCTGAGCCTTGGTAGCCTCAAGAGTGTTGAAGCCCATACCGTCACCGATCATAAGAATAACATTTTTGTACTTGCCTTCTGTGTAGTCGTCGCTTACGTTACCTGTCATACCGATAAAGCCGTAAAAGGCCATAAAGATTGCCATTGCAGAAGCAACAACTTTTTTGATTACTGCCATAATAATTTCTCCTTTTCTGTTTGTAATGAATAAATTATACACTCAGCTTAAGCGTTTTGCAATATTTTTTCTTTAAAAATTCTTAATTGCTTGACTTTTAATTTCTCTGTGGTAGAATTTTTTCGTAATAACTTTCAGGAGAATACAAAATGGCAATCAAAAATAATTTTAAGCACACCTTTTATGCATCATACGGCGGATATTTTGTTCAGGCAATAATCAATAACTTTCTGCCTTTGTTGTTCCTTACCTTTCAGAGAGATTTCGATTTACCTTACGACAAAATCTCTCTTCTTATTATTATAAACTTCGGCTTTCAGCTTGTGGTGGACTATTTTTCGGCACATTTCATCGATAAAATCGGCTACAGAAAATGCACAATTGCCGCCCACGTGCTTGCAAGTGCAGGTCTTATAAGCCTCAGTATACTTCCTTATATTCTGCCGCCCTTTGCGGGAATAATTATTTCAATTATAATCTACGCAACAGGCAGCGGTCTTATTGAGGTTATTGTAAGCCCCCTTGTTGAGGCTTGTCCCAGTGAAAGAAAAGAGGCGTCAATGAGCCTTCTTCACTCCTTTTACTGCTGGGGACATATGTGCGTAGTGCTTTTGTCCACCTTGTTCTTCACTGTTTTTTCGGTAAACAACTGGAGAATCCTTGCAGTTTTATGGGCGCTTATTCCTATGCTTAACGGAATTTACTTCTGTCTCGTACCCTTCCCCGATATTCTTGACGAAAGCAAGGGTATGAGTATAAAGGAGCTTTTTAAAACGAAGCTTTTCTATATCTTCGGTCTTGTTATGCTCTGCTCGGGAGCAAGTGAGCAGGCCATGAGTCAGTGGGCGTCAGCCTTTGCCGAATCGGGTCTTCAGGTTTCCAAAACTATGGGCGATTTGCTGGGCCCTTGTATGTTCGCTTTTCTTATGGGTAGTGCGAGACTGCTTTACTCAAAAATAAGCGAAAGATTTCCACTTTCTGCAGTAATGGTAGCAAGCGGTACACTGTGTATTCTCAGCTACCTTGTTGCCGCAGTTTCACCTTTTCCCATTGTGTCGCTGATAGGCTGTGCAGTGTGCGGCTTTTTCGTAGGCGTAATGTGGCCCGGTACCTTCTCTCTTGCAGCGCTGAAAATGCCAAAGGGCGGAACTGCTCTTTTTGCAATGCTTGCCCTTTTCGGCGACAGCGGCTGCTCTCTCGGTCCTGCAGTTGTGGGTAAGGGCATCACCCTTTTCGGCGGAGATTTTTCAAAGGGTATGCTTCTTGCTATGATTTTTCCGCTGCTTCTTATTGTGGGTGTCATTATGCAAAGCAAAGAGAAAAACAGCAATTGACATTGTCCCTTTATTTGTGTTAGAATAAAAAAGAAGAAAGAATTTCCAGAAGGAGGACTTAATATGAAAAGACTTACAGCAATTTTTCTTTCAGTGCTTATGCTTCTTTCACTTACGGTAAGCGGACTTTCAGCTTTTGCCGCAGAGGAAGAGGTAAAACTTATTGCAACAGACTCAGAGCCTATTTCACTTAAAGAGGTTGAAGCTACAAAGTACAGCCCTTGGTTTGACCTTGAAAGCTCAGAAATTGATTACAGCTTCAACGTTATTCTTCCTGACGGCAGCGTTCAGGAGCTTGATACAGAAGATGAAATCGGCCCTGATGAAGATGCTTCAGAAAGCAAAACACCGGCGGAAACAAAAGCAGCTGACCGCTATTACGCACACGGCTTCGCTTTTGTTAAATTTGACGAAGCAGCTGAAGCAAAGGCAAGCGGTAGCTACATCGTGCCTGTTCACGTTGACGTTAATGTAAGTGCATACAGTGCTGAAAAGGATGCAGTCGTAGCCTACGGTGTGTACAGATTTACTGTCTACAAAAGACTTGTTGAAAGCTACATAAGAAGTATTACTCCCGTTTCAGGTGCTCCCGCATACATCTACGAAAAGTCAGATGCAGTTAATTTTGAAGGCACCGAGTTTGAGATTGAATACTGGGATTTCAGCAAAAAGACAGTTAAGGCAGAAATGCTCACTCCGGTTTATGTAAGACCTGCATATAAGCTCAATGATATTTTTATCAGATATGCAGTTAACCGTGACACAAAGAAGATTTACGTTTCCTATGTTGACGGAACCTGCATGTTCGATTACAAAACCGAAAGGGAATTCCCGTTTTCCTCAGTTGAGCTTCTCGGATGTACAATTGAGGGCGATATGCCCACAAGCATCAATTACTGTATCACATGGAAAAGCGGTAGAACTCAGGATTATACTGTAAAGGTAGACACCTATTCAGGTTATATCGACTACGTTGAGGGCTACGCAGTAAGATTTTCAACTGAAGGCTCACGCTTTACAAGTACAGTAACAGTAACCGTAGGCGAAGAGCTCAGCGACAGCAAGACATACGAAGCTGAACAGCAGGGCTTTTTCGCAAGCATACTTGCAAAGATTGTGCTGTTCATCAAAAAGGTTTTCAGCGCAGTATTCTGATTCATAAAAATAACAACAGCGTGCAGGAAAGCAGGTTTCCGCACGCTGTATTTTTATTTTGGGTTATTTGTTGTAAAACTCAATTTTTACGTTACCGATTCCCGCATCTACGTCAAGCTTGTTGTCGCCGTCTCCGTAAGTGCCCTCGTCAGCAATACTGTTGCCGTTAACCGTCAAAAGTCCGATGCCTTTTTCTGCGTGGATACAGTAGGTTTCAGCCTTGCCCTTAAGGGTAATTTCCGTTTGACCTATACCGCAGTCGATGTTGCTTTTGCCGAGAATGTAAGAGGTCATTGTAAGCTTACCCACACCAATGTCAAGGTCGAGATTGCGAAGCACACAGTTTTCAATTGAGGCCTTGCCCATACCGGTGTCAATATCTGCGCCTTTTGTAAATTTGCAGCCTTCCATTTTTAATTCGCCTGCGCCAAGGTCAAGATTTATTTTTTCGGAAGAAACACCGTCAAGAAGAACGTTGCCTGCAGCTGAGGAAACGGAGAGCTTCAGAAGCTTAATATCCTCGGGAACGTAGATAATAAGAGAATTGTTGCCGTCACTGTCTAAGAAGTTTACACTCTTCTGAGTTACAGTGAGCTTTTCTTTTGTAATTTTGCTTTTAATGCTTTCGTTGTTGGTTTCAAATTTAAATTTGTTGCCTGATTTGACCCACACGCTGACACTGTTTACTTCAATATCAATAACGGAAACCTCCGGGTCAATGTCACCCTCAAGAAATGAGCCTGTCTGCTGAAGCTCAACTTCTTCTCCTGAGAAAAGATTGGTAACAATAGTAAGGGCACCGAAGGCACCTGAGGCGATACTGAAAATAATCATCATAGCAAGGGCTATTGCAAAATACTTGATAACTCGTTGAGCTGATGTCATTTGATATCGATACCTCCGAACAAGCAGGTTGCGTTGATGTAAAGGGTTACGGGGGCGTTGGTAACCTTATTGTGTCTCTTGTCGGCAACACCGCCGAAAATGGGCGTTGCGGCAACTTTTACATTAACATTGTCGGGCACGTGAATGGTTACACCGCCGAAAATTGCACTTGCGTGAACAGCGCAGTCCGCAGAGATAACCGTATCTTTAAGGTTGCAGTTTACTGAACCGAAAATACCGCTGAGAGTACAGCCGTCAAATACCTCGCCGCCGAAATCAACGTTCTGCTCTGAAAAGGTTGCGCATACCTCTCTGTCGCTTTTTCTGAAGCTGCGGATTTTTTTTGCTGCCTTACCACCGAGAAAATCTCTGAAAATAAAGCAAAGACCGATAACCACGAGCAGAACGGGTCCCATAAGCTTCATAAGAATGTCAAAGTCAATAAGGTCCTGACAGGCAAGAAGAAGGAATATACCTATTCCGAGACCGATTCCGTTGACAGCTTTGTTGCTGTCCTTGAAAAGGCCGATAAAGCAAGGAACAATAATAAAGAGAGTCCACCAGCCGTCGAAGAAGATTGTTATATCTGTAATTTCAAGAGCGTTAAGTCCGAAAATTACACCCAGAGCAACCAGTACGAGACCCCAGAGAATGTTGGTGATTTTGTTGTTCATTTTATACACTCCTTTGAGTTTTCTTGATTTCAGTATAGCACCCGTATTAAAACTTTGTCAAGAAAAAGCACCCACAAATGTGAGTACATAGCATTTCGTTCTTGTGCGTTTATCGGCAGGCTGATTAGTGTTCGTCGTAGTGAGTTACACCATCCTCGTGCACATGATAGGTGGTTTCATAACCCTCGTCATAATGGGTTGAGCCGTCCTCGTGTACATGGTAACCGGGATTTGTTGAGCCTGAATTGTTGCTCATAATTACTGCAACAATTGCGAGAATAAGTACAACAATTGCAACGGGGATAAAAATATGCTTCATGGTAAGCTTCTTTTTGCTTCTCATTTTGTTTCTCCTTATATTAATCTGTTGAGCAATATTATAGCAGAAAACCATACTGATTGTCAAACAAAAATTCTCCCACGCTCAGGTGGGAGAAAAAATTTACCACTTATTTTCAACGTATTCACAGAAAGCGTACATATCCTTGATTTCCAGCTTTGTACCGTCGTCAAGAGTAACATCACCGCTCCAGAGACCGTGTACCTGATGGGTGTGCATTCTTGCAATACCAACGTTCATATCTGAATGGTGGTCAAAGAAGGGCTTCATTGTGAGGTTGAATCTGCCGTCCTCTGAAATGAACTTCCAATCGTCCATAAATTTGTCAGGCTTCGGGAAAACCTCAACGTCAACAGCGCCGAACTTGTGAGCCTTGCCGTCGTAGAAAATAGCTGTTTCGGTTGCGTTGCTTTCGTCGCCGATTGCCCAGGTGATTTCAAAGCCGAAAACGTGCTTTTCGCCCTTTTCGTCGGTGATGTACTGTGAACCGTTACCCCAGTACCAAACCATATTGTGGGGTGTATTAACACGGCCCCAGTCGAGAGCGCAGAAGGAATCCTCTTTCTTGAAGGTATAGCAGTAGTCGCCCCACTTGAAAGTGCCTTCACAAGGCATACAGTTCTGCTTGGTGGTCATAAAGTACTTTGTGTTGTCGCCCTCGAAGGGAAGAACTGTTGTAATATTTTCAAGGTCGTGAGGAATATCCATTGTGAAATCGCACTCAACCATTTTACCTTTGTAGGGCTTTTTGAATTTGAGAGTTCTGTATGTAACCTTTGTGTCAAAATCAAATTCAGCGCTGCCGATTTTGTCCTTGTATCTGTTGGGAACATCGCCCTTTGGGGGAGGAAGATGCTTCTTTCCACCGAGATAAAGCTGAGTTGCGTCTGCAACAGTCTTGCCTTCAAGAAGGTTGATGAGCTTTGCGGCAACATATCCGCCGATGCCGATGTTTGCAAATGAAAGCTGAAGCATATACTTGCCGTCAGAAATCTGATAGAAGTCCCATTCCTTTTTGCTCATGGGTGAGCCTTTTTTAACGAGAGTTCGGTCGTAATCGAAAACGTTGTGTCTTGCCCAGCCCTTAGCGTTGAGAGTACCGTCTTTGTTGAGAAGGGGAGTTGCTTCGGTGTACTCTGTCTGCTTTGAGGGAGCTTTCCAATCCTTATAGGGGACATAGGTGCGTGGTGTTTCCATATTCATTTTCTCCTTTATATAGTCGTTAGGTATATTGTAATGCTTTTCGGGCTTAAATGCAACAGTTTTTGTAAATTTTGATGAAAAATCAAGAATAGACATAAACAAGGCTGTAGTAACATTTGTTGATAACACTAAGAAAACTGTTAATATAAACAGATATTGGTATGATACCAACTATTACTATTAATCTTAACTCAAAGGACTGCTTCAGCGGTCCTTTTTCTATCTTTAAAATTAACACCGCCTTTACAATGTTTGGTTGACTTTAATCTTTGGTAGTTGTATAATTTTAAGGATATAAAAAAACAAAAGGAGAAAAATGTTATGGATAATTTTGCAAAGCGATTTAAAATTGACTGCTCTCCCGTAGCAAAAAGTGAAAGTATTATTGTCCGTGGCAATACACGTTTTACCGTGCTCACTCCCTGTCTTCTCCGTGTGGAGAATCAGAGAAACGGCGCATTTTGCGACGAGCCTACACAGAGTGTATGGTACCGTGATTTTGCTGCGCCTCAGTATGAGGTGAGAGAAAACGACGATACCGTTATTATCAAAACTACAAAGGCAAACTTTATGTACAGCCTTAAAACTCATAAGATGCTCAGAATCAAGCTCGTTGACGGCAGAACCGTAACCGATTACAACAAAGGCAACCTTAAGGGCACCTGCCGTACACTTGACATTACTGCAGGTATTATTACTCTTACCGACGGTGTCTGCTCAAGAGGCGGTGTAGCTGTTCTTGACGACAGCGACACTCTTGCCATAAAAGAGGACGGTTCAATTCTTCCGAGAGAAAACAAGGAAAGCGACAAGTACTACTTTGCTTACGGCAACGACTATATCGGTGCAACAACCGACCTTTATAAATTAACAGGCAAGGTGCCTCTCATTCCCCGTTATGCACTTTCCAACTGGTGGAGCCGCTACAAGGCATACACTCAGGAGGAATACCTCGCTCTTATGGATAAGTTCAAGGAAGAGGAAGTACCTATCACTGTTGCAACTGTTGATATGGACTGGCATTGGGTTGACATCAAGTCAAAGTTCGGTAAGGACAGCCACAAGATTTCAATGCACAAGAACTTTATGGAGTTTGTGTACGATTTCTGGTCAACAGGCTGGACAGGATACAGCTTCAACACTGACCTTTTCCCCGACCCTGAAGGCTTCCTTAAAAAGCTTAAGGAGGATAACTACAAGGTCACCTTCAATATTCACCCCTCAATGGGTGTACGTTGGTTTGAGAACCAGTATGAAGAAATGTGCCGTGCTATGGGACAGAATCCTGAAGAAAAAAAGCCTGTTGAGTTTGATATTACCGACAAGAAATTCACCGAAAACTACTTTGATATTCTTCATCATCCCTTTGAAAAAATGGGCGTAGACTTCTGGTGGATTGACTGGCAGCAGGGCACAAGAACAAACACTCCCGGTCTTGACCCTCTCTGGGCACTCAACCACTACCACTTCCTTGACAACGCAAAGGATAATCACAGACCTCTTATTCTTTCACGTTTCTGCGGTGCAGGCAGCCAGCGTTATCCCTTAGGCTTCTCAGGCGACACAACTCAGACCTGGGCAAGTCTTGACTTCCAGCCGGGCTTTACAGCAACTGCATCAAACATTGCTTACCCCTGGTGGAGCCACGATATCGGCGGTCACTGTATGGGTAAAAAGGACGACGAGCTTTATCTCAGATGGGTACAGCTTGGTGTGTTCAGCCCCGTTATGAGACTTCACTCAACAAACAACGAGTTTGCAGGCAAGGAGCCCTGGAATTACAGCGGTCCCGTTGAAAGAATCGCAAAGGACGCTCTTCGTCTGCGCCATAAGCTTCTTCCTTACATTTACACAATGAACTACCGTACACATATGGACTGCAGGGCAATCTGTGAGCCTATGTACTACGCATATCCCGAAGATGAAAGCTCATACAACTGCAAGAATGAATTCTTCTTCGGCACAGAGCTTATTGTTGCTCCCATTACAGAGCATACCTCAGCTGATACAAACCTTGCTTCAGTAAACGTATGGATTCCCGAGGGCAGATACACTGATATCTTCACCGACAGAATCTACAGCGGCAATCAGTTCGTAAAGATGTACAGAGACGTTGAAACAATCCCTGTTCTTGCAAAAGAGGGCGCAATTATTCCCATGAGTGCCAACGACAGAACAAACGATTGCAGTAACCCTGAGGTTCTTGAAATTCTTGCATACAGAGGTAAGGGCAAGTTCACTCTTTATGAGGACGACGGTGAAACCCTTTCATATAAGGACGGTAAGTTCCTTAAAACTGCTTTTGAAATTGATGAAAACGGTGCTGACGTAAGTTTCAGAATTTCAAAGGAAGAGGGCGACAGCGGAGTTGCTCCCGCTAAGAGAACCTATATTGTTAAGTTCAAGGATATAGTAAAGGCTGATGTAACCGTAACAGTAAACGGCAAAGAAGTTCAGTCCAAGCTCAGAAAGTGCGGAAAGTCACTTGAGCTTACCGTTTCAGCAAGAAACACACAGACTGTTGAGGTTAAGCTTTCAGACTGCACATATCTTCAGAACGACGACAAAAAGCAGGCTCTTACAAGAGTTATTTCAAAGTTCCAGATGTCAACGGACTACAAGGGTTTACTCTTCAACGGCTTCGTTAAGGGCGAAAAGGATATTCCCAATGTATCTGACGATTTCAAAGGACCCATTGAAGAAATTCTCAAAATGCACAGATAAATTTAAAGGCTGTTCACTTTTCGATGAACAGCCTTAAGCTTTATTTAACTTTGGTCAAGGGTGTAAAATTAATCACAAAGAGGAAAACCTCCATCATTGCAATGGGAATCATTTCCATAAGAGCGCTTTTTCCGACCACTGCAAAAATCACAAGGAAGGTTGCGAGAATAAGAAAAGAGATTGCGGTAAACAGACCGAAATGCTTTTGTTTTTTGATGTTTACAATAAAGAAAAGCACAATAGGAGCCAGTGTGAATACAATGAACAGCCCCGTAGCTACCCAATGAGCAATTCTCTTCGGATTCCAGTCGGCAATACTGTGGCCGAGAGTGAGAGCGACAGTGCACACGCTGAGAAAGCCGAGAACGCAAAGAGCGTCAAAGAACTTGTTTTTGTAATTGTACTTTCTGTACATAAACTGAGTGTTGAGAATAATGCTTCCCGAGGTGAGAATACCCCAGAGCCAGAAGAAGATTTTTCTGTTCTCACAAAGAAGTGAAAGTGTGCCAAGCTCTGAGCAGGGATTGTTACCCCAACCAAAGGGGAGTAGGAGCCCGTACACAAAAGCGATTAAAAGTGTTGCAATACAAAAAGGTTTTGCTGATTTTTTTAGAATTTCCAATTTTTTCATCCTTTCAGTTTTTTACTATTATACTTAATTTTTTTTAATAAATCAACATTGTTGACAGAAATGTCACAATTTAAGAAGTTTTATAATATATAATTTGGATTAAAGATTTTTTAATATTTGTATAATAAATGGCTGATATTATAATACAAAAATCGAATGAGGTAAAAAAACCATGGCATATAAAGCAGCACATAATAAATACCGTGACTTATGGAAAAGAGATAACGGTCCCAAGATAAATAAATGGGACATAGACTACAGCTACTATTCACCGATGGATTACGGTGCAGACAAAAACAAAAAATACCCACTTTGTATAATTCTTGTGGGTGCTTTGGAGGGGTTATTTGAAGGTCTTGAAATTCAGGCTAACGAAATGCCACTCTGGTGTGACGAAAAGTATCAGTCACGCTTCAATAACGGTGCGGCTTATCTTATGATTCCCCGTGCCCCTGAAGAGGACGGCATATACTGGGATCAGTCCTGTCTTACCGAATCACTTAAGGGTGCAATTGTGGATTTCTGTAAAAAGCACGAAAATGTTGACACAAGCAGAATTTATCTTCTCGGTTGGTGTCTCGGCTCTCTTGGTGCAATCAACCTTGCGGCGGCATACCCTGAGCTTTTTGCAGCGACAGTGCTTATGGCTCCCGACAGAGCCGTTACAAAAAGTGAAGCACAGCGTCTCAGAGAGATGCCTGTCTGGCTTATGGCGGCAAAAACGGATACCCACTCATTTTACCATATCAATGCACTGCCCACATGGAAGCTTCTGCGTGATTCAACAGAAAATAAGAGCAATCTCCGCCTTACAACCTATCTTCGTGCGGTTGACGTTTATCTTGTACACAATGCAGTTGCTATGTGCAATCATAATCTGTGGGACAATGTATCGGAGGATATGCACTTTGAGGGTGTACCCTACGACAGAGATAAAATAATATCCGGTTCGTATAAGGGAATGAAAACTGTTGACGGCAACGGTACAGTTCTTTATGATCCGTATATTATCAGCTGGCTCAATAAGTTTACAAACGACGGCAGATCTGCTATTCAGACACCGAAGCGCAACGAAACAACCTCTGAAAAAGCATATATATATTTTAACGAAAGCTTTATGCATGAGGTTCATCAGAAAACCTTTGCAGTTTTAGGCGTAATTTACAGAAAATTAGGTTGGCTCAAATAAAATTGTTAAATCGAAAATGGGGGCAGAAGCACGGTGATTAAATCGGAAAAATAAAGTATTAAGGGGACTTTGACGTGAAAAGCTTAAGAAAACGCACACAACTCCAAAAAAGTGAAAAAGCTCTTCGTCTTTGTACTTGCCTTTGTAATGCTTTTTACGGCAAATATAGCTTTTGCAAGTGCTGCAGACAGCACAATGCCTTATTGGGCTTCAAGAGAGCTTCAGTCAAAATGGACTGACACCGGTGGAGCTTACATACTTTTACCCCGTTGTCCCGAGGACGAGCTTCAGTATTGGAGCAAGACCTTTGTTGACCCTCTCCGCACTCTGATAGATTCCTTTATCAGAGACCACGCAAAAAATGTTGACACAACAAGAATTTTCGTGGGCGGCTCTTCCGCAAGCGGTGAAATGACCTGGGATCTTGCAATAAAGTACCCTGAGTACTTTGCAGGAATTTACCCTCTTGCTGCAACGGGCACAAGAAGCGACGAGGATATAAAGGCAATCAAGGATGTTTCAGTATGGTGCTTTGCAAGCACACTCGACCCACTTGTAAATTACAATACAAACGTTATTCCCCAGTGGGACAAAATCTGCAAATACAGTACCGACCCTGCAAACAGCCGACTTTCAAGCTTCGGTACGGTTATGAATCCCGACGGCACAAAGGGCGATTCCAACCATCGACTTTATACCACTATCAGCTACGACTTCTTCACTGTTGACGGTGAGCCTTATCCCAACGTAATTACGGTCAACGGAAAGGGCAGAACAGTGAAATTTGAGGATTCAAAGGGAATGATTTACTGGATGAGTAACACTCATTCCTCCTTTGACGGAATAGCTATAGAGGGCGAAAGTGAAACGGGTCTTTTCGGCAGAATGTTTATTTCATTGAGAAACATTATGTTCAGAATTGCAAACGTAATTCAGAAGCTTCTCGGTTTCGTATAATTAAAAACACAACCTAAAAATTAATTACCCCCTGTTTCAGATTTATTCTGAATTAGGGGGCTTTTGCGTATTCGTTTTAATCGTCAACAGAAAATCTTGTCCAGAAGCTGACTCCCCGGGGGTGCTGTTGTTCTTCCCATTGGTCACGGTGTGAAAGAAGCTTTCTGCGCAACTCGAGAACTTTTTCTCTGTATTCCTCTTTACCTGCAAGATTCTGAGTTTCCCATGGGTCAGCTTTTATGTTATAAAGGAAAGTCCATTTATCCTCTTTTTTATCACCGTTACGGTATTCAATAAGCTTATAGGTGTCGTCTTTTACACCTCGGATAAATTCGTCAAAGATCAGATAAAGCTCATCACGGAAGCTCTGACAGTCCGTACTGTCAAGCAGATGGGCAAAGCTCTTTCCGTCTGCAGACGGGGGAGTAGGAATACCCACTTTTTCGCATAGGGTGGGGAAGATATCGTAAAGATAAACGTAGGCGTCATTCTTTACGTTTTCCTTGACACCCGGACCTGCAATAATAAGGGGTACACGTACGCCGTGCTCGTAGATATCCTCTTTACCGAGCCAACCGTGCTGACCTACAGCAAGACCGTTGTCGCCTGTAAATACGATTATGGTGTTGTCCTCTTCGCCTGATTCATGAAGGCAATCGAGAAGTCTGCCGATTTCATAATCAAGGTGGGTGATCATCGCAAAGTATTCGGCAATATGGCGTCGGATTTCTTTTTCGTTTCTGGGATACTCTGCAAGATGCTCGTCACGGTGTACCATAAGAGGATAGTTGGTGTCGATGATTTCCTGAAAATTAGGTGGTAAGGTTATCTTTTCAGGGTCATACATCTGACGGAAGCTGTCGGGCATAGTGCGTGGGTCGTGGGGAGCAAGATAAGCAAGGTACATAAAGAAGGGCTTGTCTTTTCCTGCATTTTTCTCAAGCAGCTCAATTGCCGAATCGGTAAGAAGCGTGCTTGAATGCTTGCCCGGGTCAAATTCATCGCAGTGCTGAGGTTGCGGCATGTTATCCTTGTAGAAATCCACCACGAAATTTATAACGTTATCGTAAGCACCTGTGGGGTCAAAACGGCAGGTAGGTACATTCCAATGGTCCCACATTCCTCCGAAGAAAATCTTAGCACCCTGAGTGAAGCTTCGTGCATAAGCGGGGCAGCCGTTGTGCCACTTGCCAAGACCGATTGTTTCATAGCCGTTGTTTTTGAAGGTTTCCGCAAGAGTTTTATGTTCAGGCGGAATGTTACCGCCAAGCTCTTCAAGGTGGAAAGGGTTGCGGCCTGTGAGAATCATAGCACGGCTGGGCATACAAACAGCACCGCAGGTGCCGCCTGCAATATGAGCACGCACAAATGAAGTGCCTCTTTCAGAAAGTCGGTCAAGGTTGGGTGTGATGATTTCGTTGTTACCGAGAGCATGTATAGTGTCCCACCGTTGGTCATCGGTGACAATAAACAGAACGTTAGGCTTTTTCTTCATACGGATACCACCTTTCATGGTAATTATAAAACACTTCAGCGCTTTTTACAATACGTAAAGCAAAATCCCCACCGAAAAACGGTGGGGACAGCCTTAAACAAAATACTTTTCAATATTGAACTTGTTTCTGAACTCGAAAACACTTTCAAGCAGCTTTGAAAAACGGCCGATAAGAAATCCGTTTATAAACGCACAGATTACCGTGCCCAGCTTTACGCCCTCAAAAACACCGAAGCCGAAAAACGCAAAAGACATAACTATACCGAGAAGAGTGCTGAAGCAGTCGTAACAAGTTTTGACCTTGTTGATATTCAGCTTGAATTTTCCTGCAATTTCCTTGACAATCAGCTCGTATGCCTCAGGTGAGAGATATGTGTGGAAAAACAGCGACACTGCAAGAGAGCAGAAAACCGTACCAAGAATGTACCAGAGAACACGTATTGGAAAACTGCTATCTGGCAGTGGAGAAATAATGCTCATAGCTATATCGAGGAGCGTTCCGTAAAGAACGGCCGTAATAAAGGAAAAGAGATAAGACATCCTGAACTTTTTCATTACTATAACTGTAAGAACTACAAGTATGCCCTGAAAAAAGTACTCAGCAACGCCGAAAGAAAACCACGGAAGCACCTGAGATACCTTTAAATGCAGAATATACGCAGGGGCTACTACCATTGACATACCGAAGTCAGCTTTTTCGGTGAAGGCGGCGGCAAATGCCATTATAACAAGTCCAAGCACATAGGAAATCTCCGTATAAAAAACCCGTTTTTTCATAAACATTCCTCCAAACATAAAAGCTTTTGGTGTTTGATAAAGAAACACCAAAAGCTACAGTCGTATTTTACACCAAAGTGCAGATATTGTCAATAAAAAAGTTTTTTACTCAACTGAGAGAAACAGTTACATTGTCGTCGTCAAGACCGCCGTTATAAAGCAGAGGCTCAATGAATTCAGATAAGGTGTATCCGCTGAGAAGCTTTCTTGAATCCACGCCGAAGGTGGAAAGAAGCTTTTCCAGTTTTCTGAATGTACCCATCACAATTTTGTATTCTACTGTGTCGGGGGAGTAGGGTGCATTACCGCGGTAGAGGTTTGCAACAAGCTCCATAACAAGGTCGACGAACTTTCTGTCCTTCTTGTCAGCAAGATCTGCTTCTTTAAGGTCGTGGTATTTTTTAGAGAACTTAGCAACCTTGCTGTAGGTAAGATTGTTAAGCTTTCTGCCAAGGAACATTACAATTTTCGGGTGCTTCAGGATTAAATCCTTAGGCAGGGAAATACCGCCTTCCGTATTGGCGAAGGCTTCAACGTCATGCTCCATATTGTAGGGGATTTTTTCGATAATGCCGAGAAAGCCGTTCTTTGCGTATTCGGTGAAGGTCATATCAAGGTCGGGCAGGTCAAGGTCTATAGTTCTGATATCTGCCGTGTTTTTTTCGGTATCAATTGTGATTTTTCTCATTTTGGGCGGGAAGCCGGCAAGAGATGATGTCTGAACGCTGTAAATTCTGTTGCCCTTGTCGCTGACAATTTCTCCCATATACTGAATATGTGTGTGACCGCTGAAAAAAAGCTTTACGCCCATATCTGCAAGCTCTTTTATTCTCTTTTCTCCGTCGGCAAAAGTGTTTCCCTTACCCATTACCTTGTAAGCAGGGGAGGGGGTTACTACGGGACGGTGGGTACTGCAGATAACGGTTGCGCCCTTTTCCTTTGCCCTGTCTGTATGATTTTTAACCCACGCCATAAGCTCGTCTGAAAAAACAGGACCGTCAGGTGTGGAATCATAACCCAAAGCTATGTAATAGAGATTGGGAAGAATTTCAGCGATAAATGTGGTGTCGTCACCCTCGTAAATATCAAAGCCCTTGTCTCTGCCATAAGGGTAGTACATCTTCTTCACTTCGTCCTGGGGAAGATGCTCGGTGGGAACCTTGTTGCCGTTTTCGTCGATACTGTAAATGAAAAAGTCGGGATAGTCGTGACTGTCGGGATAAGCGAAAGGATTACCGCCTTTATCTGTGAATTCCTGAAGCAAATCCCTTACCTCTTCGTGACTGTATGCTTCGCCATGGTTGGTAAGGTCACCTGTAATAATAGCTGTATTTGTGTCCTTATCGTTTTCAACTATTTCAAGAGCTTTCTTGAAAGCCTCTTCACTTTTCAGAATACATATCTGAGTGCTTGGCTGCGGAAAGGTACGCCAGTCACAGGCGAAATTTTTTTTACTGTAATAATGCACGTCAGTTATATGGTAAAAATTGTAAATCATAGCTTTCTCCTTTAAGCTGTTTTGATTATTATAGCACAAAAATTAAACTCAGGCAACTGAAAAAGGCTGCTTATTACATCTGAATTTCTGCCTGCTTTTTTCTGTAACGCACCATAGCGATACTGCTTGAACAAATTGCAAGAACGGAGCCGAGAGCGGCGCCGTAAGCCTGAGAGATGAAGTTATAAACCAGCCAGAAGGGGGCACTTGCAAGACCAAATGTGTGGATATTATGCTTTGATTTATATAAATCTATCGCTTCTTTCAAATAATTAATTTGGCATATACAATTTCTTTTAGAAAAAAACTGATCGCAACCAGGTTGCCAATTGGTAATTTTTGCTTGACAATGCTTGCGAATTGTGTTATACTGATAAAAACAAAGGGAGGAAGGTATAAAAATGAGTAAGAAAATAGGCGACAGAATATTAGAGTTAATGAAAAAAAGTGACTTCACCCAAAGAGAACTTGCCACAATGGTAGGTGTTACAGAAGCTGCAATATCTCGCTATATAAATAATGAACGAGAACCCAAAGTTGAGGTTATTGCAAATCTCGCTACTGCGCTTGATACTACAACAGATTATTTAATCTACGGAACATCTTCAGAAGAAGATTTTTCAGAGATTTATCGTCTTGTGGCAAGAAGCACTACTAGTATGACTACAGATGAAAAAATGAAATTAATGAAGGTATTATTGGAACAATGATAAGCGACTGTGAATATAACGATATCAAACTACCTTATAAGGTATATCAACGAATTGAGGAGCGTGTTACCGCTTTATATATTGAACAGAACATTAATAAAGTTCCTATAAATCCATTTAATATTGCAGATAGAAGAGGTTATATTGTGAAGCCGTTTTCGGCTCTAAATAAACAAGCTAGGTTGGATGTGTTTACGAAAGGATTAGATGGAACTAGTTATTTTGACCCTGAATTAAAAAAGTATGTTATATGTTACGATAATTCTCAAATTATTCAACGTGTTAGATTTACATTGATGCACGAAATAGGTCACATTGATTTAGGCCATCGTCAAGAAAGTGACCTTGCTAGAAAAATGGCTGACTATTATGCGGCCTATTCTTTGGCACCTTCACCTATAATACACACATGCAATTGTGATGATTATATTGATGTGGCGAATATGTTTAATATATCTAATCCTTGCGCTGATAATTGTTTTAGACGATATGAGAATTGGTTTAATTATGGCGGAAAAGCTTATAAAGATTATGAGCTTCGCATGTTAAATCTTTTTCAATAAAATTTGTTTGGAAAGGTGGTGATTACCTATTGCTTGGAAGTAAAAACAAAAGAAAAAAGCACCGTAAAGATTGTTGCCGCAATCAATACTGTGCTTACATCTCCGAATGTTGCCATTCGTATATGTGTAAATACATAATAGCATCTCTCGGAGAAAAACGCAAGACATTTTTGGAAAAATGTCAACTTTTATGTTGTAAAAACAGCAACAAAAAAACTAGTTTTTTTACGGGAGGTAAAAGTTATGGCTGTTAAAAACTGCACTCGTAATGGGTGCAAAGATGTTTTTCATGCATTTTTGGTAAAAAATGCTACCTACGATAGTTCGATTGAAATTCCTTGCTTAAAAAAGGAAACACGAAAGCCAAAAAAACTCATAGCATTTACTAAAGCTATGAAAAATAATGATTACGATGCTTGGGTGCACTTTTTTGAAGATGATGTTGCTTTTGAAAGGTTGTGGAATAAACCCAACACCTATCTTCCCATCCTAAAAAAATTCAAAGGTGTTATCACTCCTGATTTTAGTGTGTACCGAGATATGCCTTTAGTTATGCAATATTGGAATATTTACCGAAGTCGTGCAATTGGTCATTGGTTGCAAGAAAATGGCATATCCGTTATTCCAAATATTCGATTTGGTGACGACCGCACTTTTGAAGTTGCTTGTGCCGGAATTAGTAAATATGGGGTGATAGCTATTGGTTCTCACGGCTGTATAAAACTACTTAATGAACGTAACTATTTCAAAATCGGGTTGGAATATGTGGTAGAAACATTAAAACCAACCACAATTGTTATATACGGTACCACGCCTGTAGAAGTGTTTGCGCACTATAAAGATATGGGAATTGAAATATTGCAGTTTGATAGCGACTTTATGCAAAGCCGAAAGGCGGTGGGCGCTTAATGGGAGCTGGGATTCACGGCGGTTTTGGCAATACCAAGGGTTCAAGTAAAACTAATGCTCCTGTTAATTCACCCAAAGACGTTCGTTATAGCAAAAAGAAAACAGAAGGATATTTATTAAATATCAACCATCCAAAAGGTGGAAGCAAGGCAAAGTTTATGAAAGATGTCTTAGGGTATTCTCAAAGTGATTCAAAGGTGTTTCATAAAAATGTTGTGGCTTCACTAATAGGTAAAACGCCAACAAAAAGTGAAACAACTCCTTTTGGTATTAAGCACACCTACAACACCAAAATAACAGGAAAAAACGGTAAATCTGTTAGTGCTAATATAGTTGTTGTTATTCAAAAAGATAATGGCAGAATTACGCACAAAATAGTAACTGTTTATCCTGATAAAAAAGGGAAATAAGCAATGAAAGAATTAGATGTAGTAAAATTAATCAAAGAATTTAATGGTTTATCAGTCGGAACGGAAGGGACCATAGTTTTAGAATACGACGGCTCATATTTCGAGGTAGAATTTTTCGATTCTGAAGGTGATACTATCGATGTATTTACAACACCCGCAGATGCAATAGAACTTATTGCAAACAATTAAAGATTCCAATGTTTTTAATCAAAATAAACAAAACTCCGCTTACTGAGGTTAATCAGTAAGCGGAGTTCGTTTTAAATATAGAGTTTTACTTCAATGTCTCGCCAGCCTCTGACACGCTTTGTCGGGGAGATGGAATAGACATATTCCTGTGCATCCTCAATCGCCAGAGTGAATTCAGCGAACTGAGTGAAGATTATTTCCTGCCATCGGCAATAGCTGCCTGTGTCGCTACTACCTACGCATACAAAAATCCCCACCGATTTCTCGGTGGGGAAAATTCATTTGTAGATGAATTACTTATTTGCAATAGCTGCCTGAGCTGCAGCAAGTCTTGCGATGGGCACACGGAAGGGTGAGCATGATACATAGTCGAGGCCAATCTTGTGGCAGAACTCAACTGATGAGGGGTCACCGCCGTGTTCACCGCAGATACCGCAGTGAAGCTTAGCGTTAACGGGCTTACCAAGCTTGATGGACATTTCCATAAGCTTACCAACACCTGTCTGGTCGAGCTTAGCAAAGGGATCGTTTTCGAAGATCTTTGCATCGTAGTAAGCATCGAGGAACTTACCGGCGTCGTCACGGCTGAAGCCGAATGTCATCTGAGTAAGGTCGTTTGTACCGAAGCAGAAGAAGTCAGCTTCCTTAGCGATTTCGTCAGCTGTAAGAGCTGCTCTGGGAATTTCGATCATTGTACCAACTTCATACTTGAGGTCAGCACCTGCTGCTGCGATTTCAGCGTCAGCTGTTTCAACAACAACCTTCTTAACGAACTTAAGTTCCTTAACATCGCCTGCAAGAGGAATCATGATTTCGGGAACGATGTTCCAGTCGGGATGAGCCTTGTTTACATTGATAGCTGCACGGATAACAGCTGCTGTCTGCATCTTTGCAATTTCAGGATATGTTACTGCAAGACGGCATCCACGGTGACCCATCATGGGGTTGAACTCGTGAAGTGAAGCGATGATGTTCTTGATTGTCTCTACGCTCTTGCCCTGAGCTGCTGCAAGTGCTGCAATGTCAGCTTCTTCTGTGGGAACGAACTCGTGGAGAGGAGGATCAAGGAAACGGATTGTAACGGGGTTGCCTTCAAGAGCTTCGTAAAGAGCTTCGAAGTCGCCCTGCTGCATGGGAAGAATCTTAGCAAGTGCTGCTTCTCTTTCTTCAACTGTGTCTGAGCAGATCATTTCTCTGAATGCTGCAATTCTGTCAGCTTCAAAGAACATATGCTCTGTACGGCAAAGACCGATACCTTCAGCGCCGAGTTCACGAGCCTTCTTAGCGTCAGCGGGTGTGTCAGCGTTTGTTCTAACCTTGAGTGTTCTGTATTTGTCAGCCCAACCCATGATTCTGCCGAATTCACCTGCGATCTGAGCATCAACTGTGGGGATGATACCGTCGTAGATGTTACCTGTTGAACCGTCGATTGAGATTTCTGAACCTTCTGTGAATGTCTTACCTGCAAGAACGAACTTCTTGTTTTCTTCGTCCATTGCGATTTCCTGACAGCCTGATACACAGCAAGTACCCATACCACGAGCAACAACTGCTGCGTGTGATGTCATACCGCCACGAACTGTAAGGATACCCTGTGAAGCCTTCATACCTGTGATGTCTTCGGGTGATGTTTCAAGACGAACAAGAATAACCTTTTCGCCTCTGTTGTTCCAAGCTTCAGCGTCTTCAGCTGTGAATACTACCTAACCGCAAGCAGCACCCGGTGAAGCACCGAGACCCTTACCGATAGGTGTAGCAGCCTTAAGAGCCTTCTGGTCGAACTGAGGATGAAGAAGTGTGTCGAGGTTTCTGGGATCGATCATAGCAACTGCTTCTTCTTCAGTCTTCATGCCTTCGTCAACGAGGTCGCAAGCGATCTTGAGAGCTGCCTGAGCTGTTCTCTTACCGTTACGAGTCTGAAGCATATAGAGCTTTTCGTTTTCAACTGTGAACTCCATATCCTGCATGTCGTGGTAGTGGTTTTCAAGAAGCTGGCAAACTTCTGTGAACTGCTTGTAAGCAGCGGGGAACTTTTCAGCCATCTGAGCGATGGGCATCGGAGTTCTTACACCTGCAACAACGTCTTCACCCTGTGCATTTGTAAGGAATTCACCCATGAGCTTCTTTTCGCCTGTAGCGGGGTCACGTGTGAAAGCAACACCTGTACCGCAGTCTTCACCCATGTTACCGAATGCCATAGCCTGTACGTTAACAGCTGTACCCCATGAGTAGGGAATATCGTTGTCACGACGGTAAACGTTTGCACGGGGGTTGTCCCATGAACGGAATACTGCCTTAACAGCGCCCATAAGCTGTTCTTTGGGATCTGTGGGGAAGTCTTCGCCGATCTTAGCTTTGTATTCTGCCTTGAACTGTTCTGCAAGCTCCTTGAGGTCGTCAGCAGTAAGTTCTGTATCCTGTGTAACGCCTCTGTCTTCCTTCATCTTGTCGATGAGTTCTTCGAAGTACTTCTTACCTACTTCCATAACTACGTCTGAATACATCTGAATGAATCTTCTGTAGCAGTCGTAAGCCCATCTTGCGTTACCTGATTTCTTAGCCATAACTTCAACAACTTCTTCGTTGAGGCCGAGGTTAAGAATTGTGTCCATCATACCGGGCATTGATGCACGTGCACCTGAACGTACTGAAACGAGAAGGGGTCTTTCGAGATCGCCGAACTTCTTGCCTGTGATTTCTTCCATCTTGTCGATGTTTTCCATAATCTCAGCAACGATTTCGTCGTTGATCTTGCGACCGTCTTCATAGTACTGTGTACATGCTTCTGTTGTGATTGTGAAACCCTGGGGAACAGGGAGGCCGAGGTTTGTCATTTCAGCGAGGTTTGCACCCTTACCGCCGAGAAGCTCTCTCATAGTGCCGTTACCTTCTTTGAAAAGGTATACCCATTTCTTAGCCATTGGAATCTCCTCCTAGATAATAAAATTCCGGGAAAACGTGGAAAATGATTTAAACGCTTTCCTACTGATTACATATTTTAACAGAAAAATTCAAAAAAGTCTATAGCTTTTTTCAATATTAGATGGAATATTTAAGCATCTTTTTTGTAAATATATGACATAAAGAGGGGAGGAAGAAAAAATATATGTAAAATTTTTTCTTATGTATAGAAAAAAGGACGGATATATGGTATTATTATAAGCTGAAATAAGAGTGCCTAAGGTACACTTAAGGTACGTGACAGATAATTACATAAAGATAACTAAGGATAAATTGGAGGAATAAACCTATGAAAAAGAAAATTGCTATAGTTCTTGTTGTTATTCTTTGCCTTGCTGCAGTGATATTTATTGCAAGCAGAGACTCAGAGGATGAAAAGATTCCCGACACAACCGTTTCTGTAAGTGACGTTAAGGAAGAAACAAAAGAGGACAAAACTGAAAAGAACGAAAAAGAGCCTGAAACTGAGAAAACCACCGAAAGAGAACCGTACTCAGCTGACGAGATTGAAAAGAAAGATCCCAACGAAATTGTTGAGTTTGAAATCCCTCTTGTTTTTGTTGATCAGAAGTATCAGAAAAATCTCAATAAATATGCAAAAGAAAACGGCTACGAAAGTGCAACCCTTTCATGGGATAAGAAAAAGGTAAAAATCAGACTTAAGGCTCTTTCCTATGACATTTACCTTACACAGACAGGCATTTCCACAATCAGAGCAATCTGCGAAACCTTTGAGTCAAAGGATTACCCCTACGTTGTAAACCTCGGAGAATACGAGGACGATTTCAGCTATGTTACTTTGCTTGTAAACAAGAAGAAGTTCAAAAAAGCTGACAACGTGGATTCACTTTTCACACACGTTTCAAACTGCTGTGCATACTATCTTCTTCAGGATAATGACAGTCCGAACGAGTATAAAATTGATATCTGCGATGAAAAAACAGGAAAGCTTCTTGCTTCAAAATCCTATAACAAGAAAGATTTCTTACGCTGAAAGGAATAAAAAAATGAGTTTTATTGAATTTGAAAATGTATACAGACGCTATAACGCAGGTGAAATTACTGTGCCCGCAGTTGACGGTGTCAGCTTCAGAATTGAAAAAGGGGAGTTCTGCCTTATTGTCGGCACCAGCGGCGCCGGTAAGTCAACTGTGCTTAACATTCTCGGCGGTATGGACACCTGCGATGAAGGCAAAGTAAGAGTAGGGGGCAAGCTCATCAACAAAATGGATAAGGCTGCCCTTGTTGATTACAGACGTTACGAGGTTGGCTTCGTTTTCCAGTTCTATAATCTTGTACCAAACCTTACTGCTCTTGAAAACGTTGAGCTTGCAACCCAGATGTGCAAAAAGGCGGCAAAGCCTGAGCAGATTCTCGAAAAGGTGGGACTCAAGCACAGACTTGACAACTTCCCCTCACAGCTTTCAGGCGGTGAGCAGCAGAGAGTTTCAATTGCAAGAGCACTTGCTAAAAAGCCGGCCCTTCTTCTTTGCGACGAGCCTACAGGTGCTCTCGACTATAAGACAAGCAAGCAGATTCTTTCTCTTCTTCACAAAACCTGCCGTGAGACGGGAACAACCGTTGTTGTAATCACTCACAACCAGGCTCTTGCAGCAATGGCAGACAGGATTATTACCATGCGTTCGGGCAGAGTGGTTCAGATTGCAATCAATGAACGCCCCGTACCCGTTGAGCATCTTGAGTGGTGAGGTAAGAAAATGAAAATAAATAAGGTTCTTATAACCGATGCGTTAAGGACTGTAAAAAAATCACGGTCGCGTTTTGTTTCAATTATCGCAATTGTGGCGCTGGGAGTAAGCTTTTTTGCAGGTATCAATGCTGCAGCTCCCGATATGAAGGATACGATTTCCGAATATATACACTCCTCAAACGCAATGGATATACAAATTATTTCCACTGCAGGTCTCACTGAAAACGACCTTTCAGTAATACGCACCATTAACGGAATCGAATACGCAGAAGGGGAAAGATTCGTTGACGGTGTGTGCCTTGTTGACGGAAAAAAGATAAGCGATATTGACGGTTCGGAAATGACGCTGAGAATTTTTCCTATTGACGCAAACAAGGCAATCAACAACACAAACGGACAAAACGATGTAACCTATCTTAACCGTCCCGAGCTTATTGAAGGCTCATGGCCCACTTCACCTAATCAGTGCCTTGTGGACAGCAGCCGACTTTCAACTCCCGAGGAGTTTAAAATAGGTGCAACCATAACTGTTGAGGGTGACGGAACAGATATTGCGTCTTCGCTTCAGAATACGGAATTTACCGTTGTTGGTATTATCAGAACACCCAGATATATCTCCTATGAAAGAGGTAACACAACAATCGGTACAGGTAAGCTCGGTACATTTATTTATGTGCCTCAGGAAAACCTTATTTCCGAATACTTTTCAGCAGTCAATATAAAGCTTACGGGCAGCGAAAATTACGACCCCTTCTCAGAGGATTATGCAAATTTCGTAAAGCCCTATAAGGATTATCTTCAGTCAATTTCCGCAGAGCTTCTCGGTACAAGAATTTCTTCGCTTAAAGGTCAGTACGCTTCAAAGGTGGCTCAGGGTGAAATTGACTACGCAACAAATAAAGCACAGATTGAAACCGAGCTTGCAAACGCAAAAAAGCAGGTTGACGAGGTGCTGAATCTTGCCGAAAACGGTGAACAGATGCTTGCTGACTATAAGGCTCAGTACAACGCAGCAGCTGCAGAGTATCAGGGCAAGATTGACGCAGGTAAGCTTGAACACTCCACACAGTACGCACAGTGGGAGAGTAAGCGTCAGCAGTACAGAGAAACCAAGGCTATGGTTGAGCAGTATGAGGGCGCCGAAACCCGGTATAACAACGCCGTAACGGAGTTCAATATTGCAAAGAATCAGGTTGACACAATGGTTTCAACCGTTGATTATCTTACAGAGCTTGTTGTTACAACACGTTCAGCTCTTGACCATTTCAACGAAACTCAGGACGGCGGTGTAAACCTTATTATCGACCGCTTCCAGGAATCAGGACTTGTAGGCGAGGAGGCAGACCAGATTGTCAGCGCCTTCAAGACTATGACTGCTGTCGGTACTGCCGAAGAAATGGCAGCCTATATGGAACCTCAGCTTCAGAATATTGAAGCAAAGCTTGCCGCATCAAAGGCAGAGCTCAGCGCAGCTCAGACCACTCTTGCAGAAAAAGAGGCTGAGCTTAAAAAGGCAGAGGAGCTTTTGAAACAGCTCAAGGTAATTGAAGCACAGCTCAAGGTTGCAGAGGTTGAGCTTGACGAGGCAGAAAAGCTTCTCACCGATGCAGGCTATGATATTCAGTTCGGTGAGGTTGAGGTTCTGGCTCAGCTCAGCGACAAGAAAAACGAAATCGCAAACTTTGAAACCAACCTGAGAATCGCTCAGGAAAAGGCAAAGACCATTGAAGCAGAATACGAGGCTGCAAGAGATGAAGCTTACAGTCAGCTTGAAAAGGCAAGAAACGAGCTTGACGCAGCAAAGAGCTTCCTTCTCGGACTTGACACTGCAAAGTGGTATGTAAACGACAGAAACGATTGCCTTTTAGGCTTTGAAAGCTACAATCAGATGGCTGAAAGAATGAAGGCTCTTACTGCAGCTTTCCCGTGGTTCTTCTTTATTGTTGCGGCTCTTGTGTGTCTCAACACAATGACACGAATGATTGAAGAAGAAAGAATTATGCTCGGTACATTTACGGCTCTCGGCTTTACAAGAGTTGAAATTATGGCAAAGTACCTTATTTACGCTTTCCTTGCAGCTGCAATAGGCGGTGTGTTCGGAAGTATAGTGGGCTTTGTGGTGTTCCCGACGGCGGTAGCTTATGCCTGCGACATTCTCTTCGATGTTCCGCAGATTATCCTTACTTACAGATGGCCTTACGCAATTACAGGTATTTTTTCTTCAATTGCGGTAACGGTTCTTGCAACTTATTACACCTGCCACAAGAGTCTTAACGTTCTTCCTGCTTCACTTATGAGAACAAAGGCTCCTGCAATAGGCAAAAGAGTGCTTCTCGAAAAAATCCCCGCAATCTGGACACGTCTCAGCTTTACCTGGAAAGTTACAATGCGTAACGTGTTCAGAAATATGAAGCGTTTTGTAATGGCTACCATGGGTGTTGCGGGCTGTACTGCGCTTCTGGTTGCAGCCTTCGGCCTCAACGATTCAATCAACACCACTCTCGACAAGCAGTTCATTGATGACGACAGAGTGTGGAGCTACGATATGCAGATTGTGCTTGGCGGCTCTTACGATACCACTCTCGGCAACTGCACGCCTTATGAAACCGTAAAGAGTAAGGCGCAGATTAAAAACGCAATGCTTGAGCACATGAAGGTTTACAATGCAACGGCAGACGGCAAGGAGGAACAGCTTGAAACCTACGTTGTTGTACCTGCTGAGCCCGGTGCAGTTTCGGAATATATCAACCTTGTGGATTCAAAAACCGGCGAGCAGCAGTACATCACTGACACCGGTGCGGTAATCACCCAGAAGCTTTCAAAGAGCTTAGGTGTAGGTGTAGGCGAACAGCTCAGGGTTATCATCAGTGAACAGCACAGTGTATATGTTCCTGTTGCGGCAGTAGTGGATAACTACGCTTTCCACTACATCTATATGTCACCCGTTGTTTATAAACACGTTTTCGGTGCAAATCCCGCTTATAACTACGTTGTTGCAAACCTTGCACTTGACAATATGGACGCTGCTCAGAAAAACGCCCTTGCAGAAGAGCTTATGGACGAATATGATATCAGCGCTATTGCTTACACAAGTCAGATTCAGAACTCTATGCGCAATATTCTCGATTCAATCAGTATGGTTGTTGTAATTATGATTGTCTGTGCAGGACTTCTCGCATTTATAGTTCTTTACAACCTTTCAATTATCAACATCACTGAGCGACTCAAGGAAATTGCAACAATTAAGGTGCTCGGCTTTGATGACAATGAGGTTTCGGCGTACATCTTCCGTGAAAATATCCTTCTGACGGTTATCGGTATTGTTGAAGGTATCATTTCGGGTGTTATAGTACACCGTATAGTGCTTATGATGGCAGACGTTGATATTATCACCTATGGCAGAAACATTGATTTTTCAAGCTTTATCTATTCGGTAGTTCTCGCATTCGGCTTCTCAATGCTTGTAAACGTTGTGCTTCACTCCAAGCTCAAGAAGGTTGAAATGGTAGAATCACTGAAATCCATAGAGTAAGATACAAAAGAGAGGGGATTAAAAATGCCACTTGTAAATATGAAAGCTCTTCTGGCAGATGCTATGGAGAAGAATTACGCCGTAGGTTCATTCAGTGTTGCAAACATTGAAATGATTCAGGGTGTAATAAAGGCAGCGGAAGAGACAAAATCACCCATTATTCTGCAGATTGCAGAGGTAAGACTAAACCATTCACCCCTTCACATAATCGGTCCTGCAATGCTTGCGGCAGCAAAAAACGCAAGTGTACCCGTTGCAGTGCATCTTGACCACGGAACAACTCTCGATTGCATCGGTAAAGCTCTCAGAATGGGCTTTACCAGTGTAATGTTTGACGGCTCACACCTTCCTTTGGAGGAAAACATTGAAATGACCAAAGAGGTTGTGGAAATGGCAAAGCAGTACGGTGCGGCTGTTGAGGCTGAAATCGGCTGTGTAGGTGGCAGTGAGGACGGAAGTGTTGATATAGCTATGCGCTGCACTTCACCCGATCAGGCACTTCTTTTCAGCGAAAGAACAGGCGTTGACGCCCTCGCAATTGCAATAGGCAACGCTCACGGCTTTTACAAGGAAGCACCTCAGCTGAGATTTGATATTCTCGAAAGTGTACGCGACAAGGTAAATGTACCTCTTGTGCTTCACGGAGGTACGGGAATTGAGCCTGAGGACTTCATACGATGCCATCAGAGTGGCATAAAGAAAATCAATATCGCAACGGCAACCTTTGCTTCAGCCGAAAGAAAAGTCAGAGAAGGCTACGAAAAAGGCGAAATCAAGGGATATTACGATATGCACGTGAGACAGATTGAGGGTGCATACGAAAACGCAAAAAAACACATGGAAATTTTCTATTCTGTTGGCAAAGCCGATATTTTATGATATAATGCGCTTAGCAATTAATTTTCAGATTGAAAGGAAGCTACATATATGCAGTACGTAAAATTTGACGAAACAAGACCTCTTGACGTAATTCCCATAGGCAGACTTGCAATTGACTTCAATCCCACAGATATGAACAGACCCCTTTCAGAAAGCTGCAACTTCAACAAGTATGTTGGCGGCTCACCTGCAAATATTGCAGTAGGTCTTGCAAGACTCGGCAAGAAGGTAGGCTTCATCGGTAAGGTTTCAGACGACCAGCACGGTGACTTCGTTATCGACTACTTTAAGAAAGACGGTATTGATACCTCAAACATTTTCAGAGCAGAAAACGGTGAGAAGTTAGGTCTTACCTTTACTGAAATCAAAAGCCCCACAGAAAGCAGTATTCTTATGTACAGAGACTGTATTGCTGACCTTATGCTTCACCCCTCAGAAGTAAGCGAGGAGTATATTGCATCAGCCAAGGCTATTGTAATTTCAGGTACAGCTCTTTCACAGAGCCCCTCAAGAGAGGCTGCTCTCAAGGCTATGATGCTCGCTAAGAAAAACGGAACGGTTGTAATTTTCGACATCGACTACCGTGCATACACATGGAAGAACTTTGACGAAATTTCAGTTTACTACTCAATGGTAGCAAGAAACGCAGATATTATTCTCGGCTCAAGAGAGGAATATGACCTTACAGAGGCTATTACAGGCGTTTGCAAGTCAGACGAAGAAAGTGCAAAGCTCTGGCAGTCCTACGGTGCAAAGATTGTAATTATCAAGCATGGTAAAGACGGCTCAACTGCATACACAAACGACGGCAAGAGCTATTCAATCAAGCCCTTCCCCGTAAAGGCTATGAAAGGCTTCGGCGGCGGCGACGGTTACGCTTCTGCATTTATCCGCTGTCTACTTGAAGGCTGGGAAATGATTGATGCCCTTGAATTCGGCACAGCTTCAGCTTCAATGCTTATTTCAGCTCACTCCTGCTCAGCAGCAATGCCCTCGGTAGAGGCGATTGAACAGTTCATCAAAGAGGAAAAAGAGCTCTACGGTGAAATGGTAGCAAGAGTTTAAAAACGATAGCGTGTTTTGGTTACTTTTCCACGCCAGGAAAAGTAACGCCTGTCCGGCGAGGACAATGAAAGAAAATATTAAAAGCGGTAGGTTTTGCGCCTACCGCTTTTTTAGTGTGGAGTGTGAAGAGTGGAGTGTGAAGTTTAGGGTCGCTTCGCTCCGAATTTTAATGTTTGGCTCCGCACTCACAGATTTTGTTCATACCGAACAGCTTCTGGAAGAAGTTGATAATTCTGAAGAAGAAGCCTGCAATGCCGCCCTTGTGGCAATTACATGAGCAATTTTCTGAGGGGTCAGAGGGCACTTCAGGTTCTGCGGGTTTTTCATATTCATAACCGCAGTTATAATCACACTTGTAATCGCCGTTGCCGTCGGTGTGACCCTTTGCAGCTATTGTCTGCTGAGCAAGGGTTACAGTTCCGCAAACTGAGCACTTTTTACCTTCTGTAAGGCCTGATTTAGTGCAGGTGGCAGCGACTGCGGGAATTGTTGTGTTGCTGTTGTGACCTGTTTTTGCTATTGCTTCTGTATAGGTTGTGCCACATGAGCATTTATAGGTTTTTACGCCTTCTTTTATACAGGTTGACTGTGTTGTAATTGTTGCTGTATAACTGTGAGCTTTTTTAGTGATTGTTGTGCCAGTTTTCAGCTTTGTACCGCAAGTCTTGCAATAAGTATCACCTGTGTAACCTGTTGCCGTACAAGTAGCTGACTTTGCGTTTCTGATTTCTGTTGAGCTGTGGGTGCAGGTCCAGTGAGCATAAAGTGTATGGTTACTTGTTGCAGTAACTGTAGTTGATTCCGTTATTTTTGTACCACCTGAAGCAGCTGTATACCAACCGTTAAATGTATATCCATTTCTTGTCGGTGTTGGAAGAGTTCCATAAGTAGAACTATATTTTACAGATTTGCTACCTGTTGAACATGATCCACCATTTGCATTAAATGCTACAGTGTAAGAAGGATTATTAACAATAAAAGTCTTTGTTGCTGTATAATAAGCTTTACTATCATAAAGCTCTGCTCTTATCGTGTGAGTACCATTAGATAGTGTTGCAGTATTTAAAGTATAAGAATAATATCCGCTTGCGTCTGCTGGCTTGTTATGTTCTTTTCTAACACCATCTATATACAAATCGAAATAATAATTGGTATCTGAACTTTCTTTTTTGAACCAGAACTTTCTTTCGCCCGATACCGTTGGAGTTCCGCTAATATCAAACCATTGGGAATTATCTTTTGTCGATAAAGCATGGAAATATACTAAGTTGTTTACATAGAATTCTTTAATAGCTGTATATGATGTTTGCGTATCGGCTAATACAGCTTTTATTGAATGTTTTCCATCACTTAAAGTGCCTGTATCAATCACATACGAAATATAGCCATTTGCATCAGATGGGGAATTGCTGATAACTTTAGCACCATCCAGAAAAATGTCAAGGTAATAATTTGTATCTTCATCCCATTCTTTGAACCAAAATTTTCGAATACCACTGATTGTGGGAGTGCCGCTATAATCTATATAAGTTTCGCTATTATCTGGGTTGCTAAGCCACCAAAACTGTACTAAGTTTCCTACATAAGTAATTTTTTCAACATGTGTATTATTTCCACTTGCATCATATGCATAAATATGAGTGGAGTACTCTCCGTCCTCATTCTTGTGGTCACTTCTTGGTATCCAACACCAAGCCGTTCCATCATTATTAAGATTACCTTGATGCCATATTAAATCATCCTGTCCACCATTAAGAGTCCATGTCGGAAAAAGCACATTAGTAATGCCTACATTGTCAGAAACTCTGCATGTAATTTTGTATCCATTGGATGAATTTCTAACTACAACATCAGAAATTATAGGATCTACTGTATCAGTAGGTGTGCTTGAACCATCTATATCACTGTAATTGTTAGCTCTATACACAGCGGAAAATCTGCTTATAGGAACACGAGTGTTATAACCGACTCTGTTTGTAGAAGAAGTAGTAAAATTTGAATCGTACACATAAACATAGGTTGAATCATGTGATAAGTATATTCCATAATGTCCGTTAAAAACAACATAATCTCCGATTTTTGCGTTGCTTAAGCTTACTTGAGACATACTTCCTGTTCCAAATATATTATAGAAGACATAACGAGCAAAACCACAACACGACCAAGCTTCACCCATAACATTTTTAGCTACCGCCCCAGAGGATAAACCACCACGAGCAGGGATATTGGAAAGTTGACACCCTGTACCTTTATCGTAAGCATAAAGTCCTCCGCTAACGGTAAAATATGAGCCGGCAGGATAAACTGATTTGATTGCGTCAAGCTTTGCTTGAACCCCACTTGCCGCTTCAGCCTCAATTCCCAAATCCGTCATCGGTACAACACTAAAACACATAATTAGTATCAGCATTAAACTCAAAATTTTCTTCATTTTTTTCATAATAATCTTCCTTTCTGATAAATCTCAAAGATATTTTAGCGGATTTTCCGCTAAATGTCAATAGTGGATAATCCGCTAACTATAATAAAAGCATATAAAATTATTGAGGTGTTTTGTATGCTTTACAAAAGGATACGTGACTTACGCGAAGACCACGACCTTACACAAAGAGAAATAGGGGAGATGCTTTCCTGCAGCCAGAGAGTATACAGTAACTACGAAAGAGGAGAGCTTGATATTCCCACAGAATACCTCGTAAAATTAGCAGATTATTATGACGTTTCGATTGATTATATGTTAGAAAGAACCGACAATCCAAAGCTTACAACATAACAAAAAAAGGTTGCCACCACTTTCGGTGACAACCTTTAATTTTTACTGTCTTATGAGAAAAGTCCCTTGATAAGCCCCCAGATGAACTGAATTGCAGCTGTGAGGTCCTCCCAGAACATAAGCATGCCCCATTCGGGTTCCTGAACGTCTATAACGTTGCCGTTTTCGTCATATACTGGCATAATGTTTTCCTCCTTATAGTTTGTAACTTAATTATATACTGCCGTTAATAATTTGTCAATACTTTTCTGCCTATCTGTTTAACGGGCAGCTTTTTTTACCGTGCTGAAGCTGCTGTAAAGCTTTTCTTTTCCAACAACCTTATACGCTCTCACCTTGTAGTAGCAGACCTTGGAAACACCTGTATGGTTAAAGTTGAGCTTGTCGGTGGTTTTCAGCTTTTTATATTTGCCGTTTTTCTCGTAGCAGCAGTAAATCTCGTATCCCGATGCACCGTTTACCTTTTTCCATGAAAGGGTGTTACTCTTTGATTTTGCAGTAACCGAAAGCGACGGAATTTTCAGCCTTGTTGTTACTGTGAGATAAACCGGCTCGCCGTAGCGTACCTTTTTGCCGTCCTTTGCATAGGGCTTTACTGCAAATTTGTAGGTAGTACCGCTATTGAGATTTTCTGCGGTGTACTTGCTTGACGTAACGCTTTTAAGAGTCACATACTTTTTCTTTTTGGCATTGTAAACGTAAACCTTGTAGCCCTCTGCGCCCTTTACTTCTCGCCAGGAAAGGTCAACAGTGTAGTAGGATTCCTTTGCCGAAAATGAGGCAGGTTTTCCGCTGAGAGTGGTGACGGTTTTCTTTGTGGTTTTACCCCAGAGAGTTTTGCCATTAACCTTTCTGTAAGCCTTGACTGCAAAGGTGTACCTGGTGTCGCTCTTTAAGGGAGAAACGGTGAAAGAGGTCTTTTCCGTAGTGGTAAGGACTTTATACTTTCCGTCGATTTTTATGTATACTCTGTAGCCGTCGGCAGTTTCTGTCTTGTCCCAGCTGAGCTTTATTTTGTAGTAATTGCTGTTTCCTTTTATGCCGGTGACATTGTGAGGGCCTGACGAAATTGTAGTCTTAACACCTGATGACCAAAGGGTAGTGTCACCCGATTTTTTATATGATTTTATAATCAGGGTGTAGCTTTTTCCGTAATCGGGCAGAGCAAAAGAACAGGAGGTCTTGGTGGTTGTACCGAGACTTTCAAGCTTTGTACCCTTCTGATAGTACACTCTGTAGCCGTCAGCGCCTGCAGTGCCTTTGAATGTAAGGGTTACCTGATTTGCAATTACTACCGCCTTAAGGTCAGTAGGATTCCCCGGAACAACCGAAAAGCTGAGGGATTTTTTACCACTGTAATTGCCCTTAAGCTCAACGGTAACCGTGTATTTGCCGATGTCCTTTCCTTCGTTTCCGAAGCAGTTGAAGTCGGTGATTTTCTTGCCGGTTCTATCCTTCAGTGTGACTGTAACTGAATGCTTTTTGCCGTCGTAAACAAAGCTTTCCTTTGAAAGAGAGCAAACAGTAACTGCAGAAATGACGGTTTTCTCCGTTATATTCTTGCAGTTTTTACACTCTTTATAGATATAACCGTCATCGGTGAAGGTGGCTTTTTTAAGCTTGTCTACGTAGTTGTGGCCTGTTTTGGGAAGTACGGATTCCTCTCTGAAATCACAGTTCTGACAGTACTTTACTGCTTTGCCTTCAGCGGTACAAGTTGCCGAAACTTCGGTCTTGGTTTTAACGGAATGCTCTTTCTTGGGAATGACGGATTCCTCTCTGAAATTACAGTTCTGACAGTATTTTACTGCCTTGCCCTCAGCGGTACAAGTTGCCGAAACTTCGGTCTTGGTTTTAACGGAATGCTCTTTCTTGGGAATGACGGATTCCTCTCTGAAATCACAGTTCTGACAGTACTTTACTGCCTTGCCCTCAGTGGTACAAGTGGATTCCCGCTCAACCTTTTCCTTAATGGAGTGACCTATTTTGGGAATAGAAAATCTTTCAGCAACGAAATCACACTTAGAGCAGTATTTCACCTTCACGCCGTCAGCGGTGCAGGTTGCCTCTTTTTCAACTCGTTCTTTATAGGTGTGATTCGTCTTAGCTATAGGTGTTTCCTCTCTGAAGTCACAGCCTGAACAGTATCGGACACGTATACCCTCAAGTGAGCAACTAGGCTCTCTTT
>JBGVGM010000064.1:0-2605 GCA_045121655.1 Acutalibacteraceae bacterium
CTGCATAAGTATGTTATCAACACTTCCGCTACTCATTGAGAACATAACCACCATAAAGCCGAACAAGAACAGGAAGGTTACCGGCTGAACCGCAGTATTGATATCCTCAAGTTTTGAAACTGTGGAAGAAATTGCACCGTAAAGGAATGCATAAATGAGGAATCCAAGCAAGAAGAATACGAGCATATATACAAACAGCTCGGGTGGAATATTAAAGATAGAGTCAATGATTCCGTTATCTCCCCAATAGGACTTATTCACATTGTAGAACACGAGCGCCGAGCCAAAGATGGCAACAAGCTGAACAAGACCTGCCATACAAGCCGCCAAAACCTTACCAAACATCATATTGATGGGTTTGGCACTGGTGATAAGCAACTCCATTGCACGAGAGCTCTTTTCGGTTGCAACGCTCATTGCTACCATCTGACCGTAAAGCAGAATAACCATATACAGAGCAAAAATCATAATGTAGGTATAGAAGAAGTTCTGCATCTGATCCTTGCCAAGGCTTTCTACCTCAGCATCAATCTGAATACTCATAACACCTGCAGCATCTTCAGCTGACATACCGCCATTAATCATAGCATTCATTTGATAGATCTGCTGTAATACACCGGTTGCAATATCTGGGTTCATATCGTACATGGAAAGGTTATCGACGTAATATGTAAATGAGGTTGCTCCGGTCATTACAAAAGCGCATTCCACATCGCCGGAAGTGATTTTATCCTTGATTACGCTGATTTCTGCGTCAGTGATTTGTACGTCGTAGTCAGTAAAGGATGCGGCAAACGTTTCCTTTACCATATCCGCCTGTGTAAGATCATCCGCCTTTACTAGCATGACAGAAAGGTCTGCAGTGGTATCAGAAGGATCGTCAGATTCGAACAAAGTTGTAATACGGGGAAAGAACATAACGATAGCGATAACCACCATCAAAAAGATTGTTACACCGACAAACGCTTTGTTTTTAGCGTAATTCTTAAGTTCAAATTTCAGTATTTTTCCAAACTGTTTCATCGCTTAGTCCTCCTTTGCGGCATCGCCTGCGTATTCTACAAAAATATCATTGAGGGAAGGTTCAAAGACCCTGACTTCATCGACATCATAGTTTTCCACAAGGCGAGTCATTACCGCTTTCTTTTCGTCAGCAGAGGAAAGCTGAACAAGCAAGTCGCCGTTTTCGGTGATGCTGCAGGCAGAGCCGAAATCTGCCTTTATGGCATCGCTATTCTCTGTGCGGACAACTAAGCGGTCACGGGGATAGTCACGCTTAATATCGTGCAAGTCACCGTGTAGAGCAACAACACCGTTATTGAGGATAGCAATGCTGTCGCAGAATTCTTCAATGTAGCTCATTTGGTGACTTGAGAACAGAACAATCTTTCCTTTAGCAATCTGCTCTTTTACTACATCCTTTAAGAGCATTGCGTTCACAGGGTCCAGACCGGAGAAAGGCTCATCAAGAATAACGATATCGGGATCGTGAGCAAGAGCAGTAATAAGCTGAATCTTCTGCTGATTACCTTTTGAAAGAGTTTCAAGTTTCTTATTACGATATTCGGTCATGCCAAGTCTTTCGAGCCAATAGTCAATAGACTCTACCGCTTCTTTGCGGCTCATACCCTTTAGTTCTGCAAAATATGTAAGCTGGTCAATAATGATCTTTTTAGGATAAAGACCTCTTTCTTCGGGCAGATAGCCGATGCCGACCTTGCTATAATCGATAGGCTTACCGTCTATCAGCACCTCGCCGCTGTTTGCGGGAAACACATCCATTAAAATACGAATAGATGTTGTTTTACCGGCACCGTTTCTGCCAAGCAGACCGAAGGCTTTACCACCTTCAGCCTTAAATGATACTCCGGTAAGAACTTTTTTCTCACCAAAAGATTTTTCTATGTTTTTCAGTTCTAAAATCATTTTGCCTCAGACTCCTTAAATTTCAAGTTAATGGCACCGATGCCGCCGTTAACTTCAATGCTGTTGTTGCCGTTACCTTGTCCTTTGATATTGGAAACGCCCTCGCCATCAACGGTGATGTTGCCAATGCCTTTTTCAATATCAAGTTTATAATCATCTTTGTTGCCGATTACAGTGATATTAGACTCTCCAACGCCTAAATCAAAATCACTTTCTCCTGTAAGAGCAGAGGTCAGATTCAACTGTCCCACACCCATATCCAAATCAAGATTATGAAGTGCGCCGCCAGATATAGTGATCTTTCCTGCACCGCCTTCAATGTCAACCGCAGTTGTGGCAATAAGCGTGTCAATTTTTACTTCGCCTGCGCCGAGTTCAAAATTCATAGTACCTGCAGACAAGTGATCTACCGTTAGTCTTCCGGCACCAGTTGTGATATCTGCTTTTTCAAATACCGTATCTGCAGGAACATATAAGGTCAGCACGGCTCCCGTATAAGTGCTACCAAACTTCTTGGTCTCTTTGATGGTCAGAACACCGTTTTTATCCTCAACGGTAAGGTACTTCAAATTACTTTCAACGGAGAAGCTTTCGCCTTGCTTAATGGTAAAATCAGCGGCATTGATCTTTACTTCAAGGTTTTGTATCTCTGATGATACTGAATAAATTTTTATATCTT
>JBGVGM010000065.1:0-10642 GCA_045121655.1 Acutalibacteraceae bacterium
AAGGTAGTTTTAAACAGAGCTGTCCGCACCCGACTGCCTATAAAGCAGTACGTAGCAATTTGAAAATTACCGATAAGCAGAAGCTTTGTTTTTTAATCCACGGTGAGCAGAAAAGACTACCACAAAAAGACACAGATAAAACCTGACCCGGTAATTTTCATGCTTGCGGCGGTTTAACCGAAAGGCGTGTTTTTGCTTACTTTTGTCACAAGAGACAAAAGTAAGTGCCCGCCGCACAGGCGAGCACCGCAGGAAAGCTTAGTAGTATAGAGAGGTGGGAGAGATGTGCTTTCCCTTTTCGTAGGGGTTAAGCTTGGTAGCGAGTTTCGAGGAAAAGAGTTGTAGAGGGTAGAAGCCCTCTCCGTCACTTCGTGACACCTCTCCCAGAGGGAGAGGCAAGGGTTGTGCTCTTTATTTATGTTTTGCAACAAAAAACCTCTCCCTGAGGGAGCGGCAAGAGTTAATCTCTGTGTTTTCATTTGCTTATATGATAAAAAGGTTGCTCGCAAGGAGCAACCTTTCTTCTTTTATTTGTTTGTCGCACTGCCAAGCTTTTCCCCTGCAAACTTCATGAGCTCCTTAACCCAGTTTATAAGTGAATTAAAGAGCGCTGCAATTTTGTCCATAAAGCTCTGAGGTCTGTCATACTTGTCGTTGAGATTCCATGGCTCAATGTGACAGTTTTCTTCTGTCATGGGATATGCAGTGTCTGTCTTGTTATCGTAAAGAATAAACTGTGTGCAGTCGAAATTGTCAATTGTAAGCTGCTTGTCTGCAGTGATTACCTGGAAAAGAAGAGCTGTTTCAAAAGCAGTCCATTCTGAATGAGTGATGCCCTTTGTAAACCAGGTTGAATCAGGGAAAATACAGGTTGAAGCATCAATCTGCTTGTCGGGGGAAATGTATCTGCCCTTACCTTCAGCTACTCTCTGAGCAATATACTCCTCTGAAAGTGTGCTGTAAATATCAGAAGTTGTAGCACCGAAAGATGCTCTTTTAATTGAAGCAAACTGGTCGCCTACCGCATCCTTTGACTCGATTACGGGAGCGATCTGATAGCCGTACTTTGCAATTACGCCAACCTTGATGCCCTTGGTCTTGAGACCTTCGAGAATGTTGGTCATATTGTTTACAACTAAGCTCTGATAGTTGTCAATTTTTGTGATGAGACCTGCATACTCCTTACGAAGCTCGCTGTTCTCGTCACCGAATATGTAATTAAGTGCAGCGGGATAATCCTCTTTTGTAACCAGTGCCCAGTAGCCCGGCCATGTAAAGAAGGTTGCTCTTGAACCGGCAGCAAATACGCCCTGGCCAATCTTTTTGTAAAGCTTTGTCTCCTCAAGTTCAATTCCGGTAGCCTTAGCTGTTTTTGCAAGAAGGTCAATTGTTGCAAGAAGGAAACCGCCGAGATTCATGTTGCCGTCGTCGTCAAAGTCTGCAAGCATTCTTCTGATTGCGTTAAGGTCAAGGTCAAACTTACCGCTGATAAGCTCACTGATAATTTCACCGCCTGCTGCAACGCTGCCGTTGAATGAAACACCGTGAATATCGTCTGTACCGTATTTTGCAAGGTAAGCCATAACAACGCTTGTACCAAGACATCTTGCGATGATTGAAACCTTGGGCGCGCCTGTTACCTCTTTGATATCCTGAATGTACTGATGGAATTCGTCAGCTGTTTTAAGGGGATCCTGACGCCAGTCATACCAGAACTGATAATCATATACATAATATGAACCGTTAAGTGCCTTTGTGTCACGGCTTACGTTGTCAGCCATTGTCTGTCTTCTGTCAGGGTGAATATCGGTATCATTGCATTTTTCACCGTTATTGTCATAACGTGTAGCTGCGAAGATTCTGCCCATTTCTCTTTCGAGAACAGCGTAGAAATTATCCCACTCATCGTGAAGAAGACCTTCAACAAGGAAAGGCTTTGTCATATAAACAAGTGATTCAACAAGTGAATCCTTTGCACTTGCACCAATGGTGCTGATGATTTCCCTGAAGTGGAACACCTTGTTTCCTTCGCCGTCGTAAAGAGGTTCACCGTCGCCGAAAATTGCAACAACGGGAATGTCGCTGCCGTCTCTTCTCAGGTCAATTGCTGTTGCAGGCATAGCTATTGTGAAAGCCATTACAAGCACAAGCAGAACGGATACTAATTTTTTCATAAGTCTGTCTCCTTTATTCAAAAATTGACTATTTAACTTTACCAAACTATTGTTACCAAATTGTTAAAAAAATTCATTTTTCGTTAATTGCATCATAAAAGCTCAAAATGTTGTGGTTTTTAGCCTTCTAATACACAACAAAGCGACACAGAATCAATCCGTGTCGCTTTATGTTATATTATTTCACTGCAATTGCTTCAATAATTTTACCTTCAGCAGCCTTGAATTTAACAGAAATCTTATCGCCCTTATTCATGATAACAACATTTTCTGCATCTGCAGCAGCAATTGAATAGTATACACCCTTGCCGTCAAGCTCAATAAAGTATACACTTTCACCACCCATAACAGCTGTTCTGATGTCGGTAACTGTACCCTTTACAGTTTCATACTCAACTGCAGTGCCGTCATTTGTACCTTCGTTGCCTTCAGTTGCGTCAATTATTTCGTCAATATCAATCTTAATATTGATATTGTTCTGCTTGAGCTTTTCGGCATAAGCCTCTGTACACTGAGCAATTGTGTTACCTGTCACGGCAACCTGATAGTTCTGAACATTAACCATTGCATAACGCTTAACGATGCTTCCGGAGTCCTTAAGTGACATAAAGTATGTGGGCTGACCCTTGATGTTAAGGAGAATGGGGAAGGTTGCTGCGTATTCATAGTCCTGAACTTCACCCTGAGCTGAAGCCATAGCTGAGTATTCCTTTGCACCTGAAACTGCATAGTATTCAGCTGCCTTTGTTCTCATATTGATAAGAACAAAACCAATAATAGCCTGGTCGTTACCTGCTGAGGTTACACCTGTGTAAAGGTAAACGTCATCGTTCTGAGCAAGGAAGTTTGAGCCTTCAGTTGTGAGTCTTACACCGTCCTGACCGAGAATAGAGTTGATAAAGCCCTTCTGATACTGGCCGTAGTAGTTGTACTGCTCAACAAGAAGATTTGCTGAGTAGATACCGTCAATCCACTGGAGTTCTTTGCTGCTTCTTGCTTCGTCAATTGAATATTCAGTCATTTCGCCGCTTACTGCGTCAACCATAACAAGGCCCTTTACATCAGTACCGCCGAAAAGACCGATAGTCTTGTCAAGCACGGGTACAATCCAGAATGGCTTGCCTTCCTCATTGATTTCAAAACGGGGAGTGTCAAAAATATAAGTGGGATAGCTGAACCGCACGTGGCGCATAAGATACTTTGAGAAATGCTCATTTGGTGAATATCTGATATAGCTGCCTTCGGGAAGAGTAACAAGCTCTGCCTTCTGTGTAACCATGTCTACGATAATGTAGCCGGGGAAGCCTTCAGATGTATTCTTGATCCATTTGAAAACGTCACCGTAAGCGAGGGTTGCAAGCTTTACAGGTGAGCCTTTGTAGTTAATCTGTGTGAGAGCAGTGTCAACCTCAAACTGTGAAACCTTGTTTATTGCAGCAAGGTCACCGAGAGTACGGTTTGCAAGTACGCTTGCAGCCGCATTGTCAAGAACGGGAACGCTCTTGAAATCTGCCTCTTCAATTTCCTCTGAGAAGTTCTTCGTTTCATCAACAGCAATAATGTTGCTGTAGCTCTTTGCTCTTAAAACAACTGATGAAATTACCGTTCCCACGCCAACAACTGCAACAAGAAGTGCAATTACAACAACAGGAACAATTGAACGTCTTTTTACATATTCGATATATTCCGGGTGAAGCTGAGCGTTTGATGTTACAAAGGTAAGACCGATGTAAATGGCAGCGATAATGCCGAAGAACATATATGTTTCTGTACTCTTGAAGTTGAGTGGCGGAAGCATAAAGTAATATGCAACAACAGCACCGATAATTGTGCCGATGATGCAGATAATTGTTTTGAGGCCGCTTTTTGCCGGTGCAAGGTAAGCGCCTTTGCCTTTGCCCTTGCCGGAACTGCCTTTGCCTGTGAAATCAACATTGATTGGTTCCATAAGTTTATCTCCTTCTGGTAATTTGAAAATATTATCTTATATTATACATTGAACAAAAACAAAATGCAATAGTTGGACTTATTAATATTTCTAAGCAAATTCGGCTCCCCGATTAATGCCGCGACGCTTCGGAGAGCCGATTTTTAACTTATTTAACTTTTACGGCAACTACTTTGCTTTCACCGCTGTAAATGTTTTTGCCATCAACCTTGGTGTAGGCTTTAACCTTGAAGTAATAGGTCTTGCCCTTTTTAAGCTTCTTTATTGAACATGAAAGCTTTTTGGTCGCACCCATTTTTTTATAACCGCTGTCCTTTTTCTCAGACATGTAAACAACGTAACCGGTGGCACCGCTTACCTCTTTCCAGGAAAGGGAAGCCTTGGCTGTATCAGCCTTGCCCTTTACTGAAGGCACTGCAGGCTTTGTTGCGGTTTCAAGTTCGGTGTAATACTTTGACCAGAGATTGCCCTCTTCGGTTTTAGTATAGGCTTTTACTGCGAACTTATATACCGTTCCGGCTTTAAGCTTTTTAATTGTGCAGCTGAGCTTTTCCGTTGTGCCAAGAGTTTTGTACTTCTTTGTTTTTGTGTTGTAAAGGTAAACTCTGTAGCCCGTTGCACCCTCAACCTTATTCCAGCTGAGCTTGATTGAAGTTTCGCTCTGCTTCACGGTTATCTTATCCGTTTTGTTGGGACGAACAGTAAAATTGAGAGTCTTTTCACCGCTGAAATTACCGATAAAGCTTACCTTCACTTCATAAGTGCCGATTGCCTTTCTTCCCTTGGGATAAGTAACATTGAAATCCTTATATCTCTGGAGAGTTTCGCCTGTTGATGTTTTTACAATAACAGAGGGCTTTTTAGCCTTTCCGTTATATGTATACTTTTCAACTGAAAGCTTCACACTTACGATTCTGCCGATTTCCTTTTTGCCAAGAAGCTTTTTGCATACTGCGCAGGTTTCGGTGATTTCACCGCTGTTTTTGAAATCTGCTCTTACAACAGAGGTTGAAACTGTGTGAGCCTTCTTCGGAAGCACGGTCTGCTCTTTAACTGTTTCTGAGCATACACTGCAGACAATTCCGTCGCTGAGTCCCTCTTTTTCGCAGGTAGCTTCAGTACCCTTGACAATTTTTTCTGTATGAGGAAGCTTTTCTGTTTTTTTACCTTCGGTAATAACCTCACCGCAGACACCGCAGACAATACTGTCTGTCACTCCTTCATTCTTGCAGGTAGCTTCAGTACCCTCAACAACCTTTTCAGTGTGAGGTGTTTTTGGAATTGCTGTCTGCTTTTCAATTACAAAGGAACAGACTGCACAGCTTATTCCGTCTGTAAGTCCTTCCTTACTGCAGGTGGGAGCTGTTCCCTTTACAACCTTTTCTGTATGGGGAAGCATAGGAATTGTATCCTGAGGTGAAAGAATCTTTTTACAAAGCGAACACTCAATGCCATCGGTCTTTCCCTCATTGGTGCAGGTAGCGGGAGTACCCTTTATAACTGACTCTTTATGTTCATCGTTAACGGGAATGATTTCCTGCTTTTCGAGAACGATTCCACAGCCCTCGCAGATGCTTCCGTCGGTAAGCCCCTCTTCCTTACAGGTAGCTTTCTTGCCCTCGATAAGCTTTGGAACGTGAGCACCCTTCATAATTTTTTCCTGCTCTTTTATAATAAGGCCAAAGTTTTCACAGGCAAGACCGTCTGTAAGTCCGTCCTCAACGCAGGTTGCCTTTTTGCCTTCAATAATCATTTCGATATGACCCTTTGCAGGAATAATCTCCTGCTCAATCACAACGTAGCTGCAGACAACGCATACCTCACCGTATGTAAGGCCGGTAAGAGTGCAGGAAGCCGGGTATCCGTCTATAATTTCAGTTGTGTGGGGCTTCTGAGGAATAACCTCTGAGGGAACAAGCACCACTTCGCAAACACTGCACTTTTTACCTGCAGTTCTGCCCTCTCTTGAGCAGCTTGCTTCAACGGGTGAATATATATTTACCTCTGTGTGACCCTTTGCAGGAATAATCTCCTGCTTCTTTGTAACTTTTCCGCAGGTTTCGCAAACTATGCCTGCTGTAAGTCCCGTGGCTGTGCAGGTTGCGGGAGTTTCGGGAATATGTCTTATTACATGATCGTTGGGAGTTACGATTTCATCTCTGTTAAGCTTAATTGCGCCGTCGGAATCAGCGTAGTAGCCTTTGCAGTTTTTGCAGTAGTAGTGCTCCTTTTTGCCGTCAACACCGCATGAAGCTTCTACACCCTTTGTATAAACCATATCGTGACCAAGCTTTGGTATTTCCTTCGAGCTTGAATATGCACATACCGTACACTTTTCGCCTGCGGTTTTACCGCTGAGAGTACAGTTTGCCTCTCTGCCCTGCTCTTTTACTGTGGTATGGGCCTCTATTCCGTTATATGACATATAGCAGGTTCCGCAAAGTCTTACGTGACCGCCTGAACACTGAAGTGCAATATAATCCTTGGTGTTGCTGAGCGTTTCGCAGGTCTTTACTGCTGTTACGTTTCCGTCTTTGTCAAGACTTGTTACCTTCTTTGAAAGTATTTCAGGAAAAAGACCGCCGTTTCTTACTGTAACACCTGAGCCTGCCTCTGAAGTGTACCACAAGTCACTCAGAGTTACTGAAGAGCCTGAAGGCACATTGATTCTTTCAAAGGTACCCTTGGGTGAATCAATTTTCTCAAACGATACAGAGCCGAATTTTACGTATTTTACATTTGATGGATTGAAAGAAACTGAGTACTTATAAGCACCTACCTCAGCTTTGCCGCCGATTCTGAAGCTCAGCTTCTGCTTGTTTATGTCGTTTGCAGCAATTACAACGCCGTTTCCGTTTCTCATAAAATTGCGCACACTGCCGCTGTAAATGTTCATGCCTGTAGCTTTATTGATATAGAAAACGGCTGTATCTGAGGAATCAACAGTCTCCTTGTAAGCGTTTTCGTGACCCATTGTGAAGTCTACATTTACGTTGTTTACCTGACAGAAAGAGTTATTCGCTCTTACCAACGCCGCACCTGAAGCAGTGGTGTTGAAATAGATTACGCTTCTTTTGCTTTCACCGGGAGTGGTTTTATTTTCTGAGCTGTTTACAAAGTAAAGTCTTGTCTGACCGGTAATGTCAAAAAGAGTTTTCGTTTTGTTGGATTTTACTGTAATGCTGCGGCCCTTGAGGTCAATTGTAACTGCACCGTTACCGCTGAGATTGATTGCGCAGTCTCTGCTGTTATCGGAAATTGCAATATCACTTTTAAGCACAACATTTGCGTTGGGCTTAAAACTTTCAAGTGCAGTTTTAAGCTCGTCGAAGGTCGCAACTTCTACACTTTCACCGGTACACTTTTCTGTGGTATAGGCTGCCGAAGCAGAAAATACCGAACAGAATAACACAACAAAAAGAACCGTAAAAAACAACAGGTTCAATTTGTTCTTTTTCATTTTCATCGTTCCTCTCTTTTCTAAGAATTAATGGAAAAGATTTATCAATGTCCTACGTGGTAAAGGTTGTCGTTTTCGTATTCAGGCTCACTTGTGAGGTGAATACCCAATTTTCTGTAAAACATCACGTCAACACTTGAGGGGATAACCGAAATGTGAGCATCGCAGTTTTTAAGCTGAGGCAGACATGAGAGCGCCTTTGCCGCGTTTTCGTCCGTTGCCGCACTCACTGAAAGGGCAACGAGCACCTCATCAACGTGAAGCCTCGGGTTTTTGCTTCCGAGGTAATTTACCTTAAGGTCCTGAACGGGACCGATAAGATATGACGGAAGAAGCAGAAGCTTATCGTCAAGACCTGCAAGATACTTAAGTGCGTTAAGCACCGCAGCTGAAGCACAGCCTAAAAGGTTCTTGGTTTTACCTGTAATTATTGAGCCGTCCGAAAGCTCGATTGAAGCGGCAGGACTGCCCGTTTCCTCTGCGACCTCATTTGCAACGATTGCAACTCTTCTGTCAGAAAGGCTGATACCTGCCTTATTCATAAGAAGAAGGATTCTTTCCTGCTCCTTTCGTGTGTCGGCACCGTAGCGTTCCTCACACATAGCACTGTAATATCTTCTGAGAATCTCCTGATTTGCCGCATCTCTTACCGCTTCATCGTCGGTAATGCAGTTGCCTGCCATATTTACACCCATATCTGTGGGTGACTTATAGGGGCATGAGCCGTAAATCTTTGTGAAAATAGCTTTGAGAACAGGGAAAATTTCCACGTCACGGTTATAATTGACTGTAGGTACACCGTAAGAATCAAGGTGGAAGGGGTCAATCATATTCATATCGTTAAGGTCAGCGGTTGCTGCCTCATAAGCAAGGTTTACAGGGTGGTTAATGGGAAGATTCCAGATTGGGAAGGTTTCGAACTTTGCGTATCCTGCTTCAATTCCTCTGAGATGCTCGTGATAAAGCTGTGAAAGGCAGGTTGCCATTTTACCGCTTCCGGGACCGGGTGCAGTTACAACAACAATTTTTCTCTCTGTTTCAATGTATTCGTTCTTGCCGTAGCCGTCATTTGAAACAATAAGAGGTACATTTGAGGGGTAACCTGCAATTTTATAGTGAGTGAACACCTTGATACCCATTGAGCGAAGACTGTTTTTGAACTTGTCTGCTGAAGCCTGTCCGCTGTACTGTGTAATTACAACACTGCCTACATAAAGGCCGACACTTCTGAAAAGGTCAATAAGTCTCAGAACTTCCTTATCGTAGGAAATATTAAGATCACGTCTGAGCTTTTTCTTCTCAATTGCAGTAGCGCTTACAGAAATTACAATTTCAGCCTCGTCCTTGAGCTTGAGGAGCATTTTCAGCTTACTGTCAGGCTGAAAGCCGGGAAGCACTCTTGAAGCGTGGTGATCGTCAAAAAGCTTTCCGCCGAATTCAAGATACAGCTTTCCGCCGAACTGATTCACTCTTTTTCTGATTTGTTCTGACTGTGTCTTTATATATTTGTCGTTATCGTAACCGATTTTCATCAAAGTCACTCCCTTATGAAACTTACAACCTTTATCATACCACATTTTTTGATCTTTTTCAACAGATTTAATCACAATCTCAAATATAAAAAAAGGTAACAATATTATGACAATATTTTCATTTCTCTTTACTTTTCTTTTCTTTGTGCTATAATGTATGCTGTTTAGACCATTTTTGAGGAGGTTTTACCGTGGCTAAGTTAAAGTCAGAATTTTCTGTTTTCAGACAGCAACTACCTTCGCCCCTTATTATATTTGTATACGCTTCAAGAATAGCTTTACTTGCAGCCTGCTTTTTTGCACCCGAATCAGCACCCTTTTCACTTGCCGCTTTTCTTCTTACATATTTCATTAACTTTTTACATCTGATTTCAAAGGAAGGCTCTTTTCTCAGCAGTTTAAGTTACCGCATTACGGTGCTTATCTGTTTTGCTTCACTTGTAAGCTCATTTATCGGAAACAGTATGGGTGTGCTTAGTGCTTTTCCTGATTACGATATAATAATGAGCGCTGTAACGGGTATTACAGGCACACTTTTCGGCTACTATGTGACACTTGCTTTTAAGGACATAAAGGAAAAACGTGACTGCGGTTTTGTTGCAAGCTCATCACTTTTTATCTGTGGATCGCTTGTGTTTTTCCGTGAGATGCTTGAGTTTCTCAGCGACTGGATTCTCGGCACAAATTACGTACACGCCGAGCATATAGGTGATGACCACTGGTTTTTCCGTGTGTTCGGTCTCGGCAGCAACATTCCCGAGCAAAGACCTCTTTATGACACAGATGAGGATATGCTCATTTCCCTTGTATGCTCAGCCTTCACAACTACATTTATTTATATCTTCCTCTTTGTAAAGAACAAAAACATTTTTGCAAAGGCAGAAAAGAAAAATCTTTCACTTAAAGCTATACCCTCAAGAATGGTAGACAAGGTATACTATGAGATTGAAAAAGTAAAAAAAGAAACCAACATCTATGATATTTTATGTTGGTGGCTTACAAGAGCTGTTATGCTTTACGCAGCAATTCTTATGGAAGACCCCTTGGAAAAGGTGCTTATTATTGCAAATCTTCTTGCAACCTTTGCAATCAGTCTGCTTCACTTCATTTTTCCAAAGGATTCTCTCTTTTGCAAAATCAATTACCGCATGCAGTCCTGGCTCTGCCTCATCGTATTCACCGGCTCATACATGGGTAACTTTATATTTGTATATAATCACCTGCCCCGTTTCGACCTGTTTCTCCACTTCATTTCAGGACCTATTGCAGTTGCATGCGGTTACTACGTTGCAAAGACATTTATGAAATTCGACAGTAAGCACAATATCATTCTTGCAGTGGTTTACGCCTTTTGTCTTTCCTGCTTTGTTATGCCCTTCTGGGAGGTGTTTGAATTTTTGGGAGACTTCCTTTTCGGCTCGGCAAATCAGGGCTTCTACTGGGGTCCCTCCGACGATTCATTTTTCTTTAAGGTTTTCGGCCGGGGCGTAGGAAACACTATGCTCTATTATCTCTTTGACACTGTTTA
>JBGVGM010000066.1:0-7099 GCA_045121655.1 Acutalibacteraceae bacterium
TGCCTTGCAGCTTCTTTGTAACTTAACTTTTCCTTGTGCATTGTTTCTACTACTTTTTGTTTGAATTCACCTGTGTATTTTTTGTTTGGTATTCCTTTGGGCATAAAAAATCACCCCTCCTGTTAAACATTATATCACAATTTCTAACATTTGGGGTGCATTTCACAGAGAAGTCGCAGTTTTGTTTTTATTTATCAAACATAGGTCTTGCAACATATGAAGTGTGAAGAATTTCGTGAGCCTTGTGGCTGTTGGGTTCGCCGAGGAATTCAGCGTAAACTGTCTTAACATCTTCATTTTCGTGGCTCTTTCTGTGAGGACGATTCTTATCGTTCTCGTAAAGAGCAGCAGCTCTGAGACCCTTAAGGTCTGTGAAGTTGCGAACTGTTGCATTCTGTACAGGCTGACCGCCACCGTTGATACAACCACCGGGGCAACCCATAATTTCGATAAAGGTGTAATCAGCTGTGCCGTCCTTAACCTTATCCATAAGAATCTTAGCGTTCTTTGTACCGCTTGCAATTGCAACCTTGATTGTTGTACCGTCAAGGTCGTATGAAGCTTCCTTAACACCTTCCATACCACGAACATCTGTGAATTCGGGGTTGTCAAGTGACTTGCCTGTGATTACTTCAGCAGCTGTTCTGAGAGCAGCTTCCATAACACCGCCGGTTGTACCGAAGATTACAGCAGCACCTGTGCCCTGGCCGAGAGGTGAATCGCAGCTTTCTTCAGGAAGAAGGTTAAAGTTGATACCTGCTGTTTCGATCATTCTGCCAAGCTCTCTTGTTGTAAGAGCGTAGTCAATATCAGCATAACCGCTTGCAGCTTCGTCATCTCTGCCGCATTCGAACTTCTTAGCTGTACAGGGCATAATTGCTACTGAAACGATATCCTTGGGGTCAATGCCCATCTTTTCAGCGTAGTAAGTCTTTGTAATCGCGCCCTGCATCTGCATGGGTGACTTACAGGTTGAAAGGTGGTCAAGCTCTGTGGGATAGTAGTGTTCGCAATATTTGATCCAGCCGGGTGAGCAGGATGTAATCATAGGAAGAACGCCGCCGTTCTTAACTCTGCCGAGAAGCTCTGTAGCTTCTTCCATAATTGTAAGGTCAGCTGCAAAGTTGGTGTCGAATACCTTGTCGAAGCCAAGGCGACGAAGAGCAGCAAACATCTTGCCTGTTACATCTGTACCGATAGGCATACCGAAGCATTCGCCGAGAGTAGCTCTGATTGCGGGAGCTGTCTGAACAACAACATGCTTTGTGGGGTCATTGATTGCTGCAAATACCTTTGCAGTGTCGTCCTTTTCGTAGATAGCACCTACGGGGCAGTTTACGATACACTGACCGCAGGAGATACATGATGTTGAACCGAGAGGAAGCTCAAATGCTGAGCCGATGTGAGTATCAATACCTCTTGCGTTTGCACCGATTACGCTGATGCCCTGAGCATTACAAGCTGCAACGCAGCGACGGCAGAGGATACACTTGTTGTTGTCTCTTACCATGTGAGCTGCTGAGTAGTCAATCTCATAAACAGGCTTGTCACCGTCGAACTTGCCTTCATCGTCAACGCCGTATTCCTTGCAGAGCTTCTGAAGCTCGCAGTTGCCGCTTCTTACGCAGCTGAGGCACTTTCTTTCGTGAGTTGAAAGGATAAGCTGAAGAGTTGTTTTTCTTGCCTTACGAACTCTTTCACTGTTTGTGAAGATTTCTGTTCCGTCTCTTTCGATGGGGAATACACAAGCTGCAACAAGGCTTCTTGCGCCAACAACTTCAACAACACAGAAACGGCAAGCGCCGATTTCGTTGATTTCCTTAAGATAGCAGAGTGTGGGAATTTCGATGCCCAGACTTCTTGCTGCTTCAAGAATGGTGGTACCGTAAGGTACTGTACATTCCATACCGTTAATTTTAATGTTAAGCATTTTTTCCATTTCTCGGGCACCTCCTTATTTCTTAATAATTGCTTTGAACTTACAAGTATCCATACAAACGCCGCACTTGATGCACTTTTCGTTGTCGATTGTGTGGATTTCTTTAACTGCACCTGAAATTGCACCAACGGGGCACTTTCTTGCACAGGCTGTACAACCCTTACAAAGGTCGGGAACGATTGAGTATGAAAGAAGCTTCTTACATACGCCTGCGGGGCATCTCTTTTCTACAACGTGAGCCTCATATTCCTCACGGAAGAACTTGAGTGTTGCAAGAACAGGGTTGGGAGCTGTCTGACCGAGACCGCAGAGTGAGTTGTCCTTGATGTAGTGGCAAAGTGCCTCAAGCTCGTCAAGGTCCTCAAGTGTTGCCTTGCCGTCTGTAATCTTATCAAGCATTTCGCGAAGTCTCTTTGTACCGACACGGCAGGGAGTACACTTACCGCAGGATTCATCAACTGTGAAGTCGAGGAAGAACTTAGCGATGTCAACCATACAGTTGTCTTCGTCCATTACGATAAGTCCGCCTGAACCCATCATACAGCCGATTGCTGTAAGGTTATCGTAGTCGATAGGTGTGTCCATAAGGTGAGCAGGAATACATCCGCCTGAGGGACCGCCTGTCTGAGCAGCCTTGAACTTCTTTCCGCCCGGGATACCGCCGCCGATTTCTTCAATGATTTCGCGGAGAGTTGTACCCATGGGGATTTCAACAAGACCTGTGTTTGTGATTTTACCGCCGAGAGCGAATACCTTTGTACCCTTTGACTTTTCTGTACCCATTGATGCGAACCATTCAGCACCGTTACGGATAATAGCAGGGATATTAGCAAAGGTTTCAACGTTGTTCTCTGTTGTGGGTTTGCCGAAAAGACCCTTAACTGCGGGATAGGGAGGACGGGGTCTGGGCTCGCCTCTGTTACCTTCAATTGAGGTCATAAGAGCTGTTTCTTCGCCGCAAACGAATGCGCCTGCGCCAAGCTTTACGTGAAGGTCAAAGTCAAAGCCTGAACCGAAGATATCCTTACCGAGGAAGCCCATTTCCTTAGCCTGATTGATAGCAATCTGAAGACGTGCAACAGCGATGGGATATTCAGCACGAACGTAGATATAGCCCTCTGTTGCACCTGTAGCGTAACCGCAGATTGTCATAGCCTCGATAATGCAGTGGGGGTCACCTTCAAGAACTGAACGGTCCATAAATGCACCGGGGTCACCCTCGTCGGCATTACATACTACATACTTCTGGTCAGCCTGGTTAGCAGCTGTGAAGCTCCACTTAAGACCTGTGGGGAAACCGCCGCCGCCTCTGCCGCGAAGACCTGAATCCTTAACAATCTGAATTACCTGCTCGGGTGTGTACTCTGTAAGACACTTAGCAAGAGCCATATAGCCGTCATAAGCGATATATTCGTCAATGTTTTCGGGGTTGATAACACCGCAGTTTTTAAGAGCAACTCTTTCCTGCTTCTTATAGAAGTTGGTGTCGTTAAGACCCTTGATTTCCTGGGGAGTTACTGTTTCGCTGTAAAGAAGTCTCTTTACCATACGTCCCTTGAGAAGGTGTTCTTCAACGATTTCGGGAACATCCTCTACCTTTACCTCTGAGTAGAAGCAGCCTTCGGGATAAACGATCATAATGGGGCCGAGTGCGCAAAGACCGAAGCAACCTGTACGGATTACCTGAACTTCGTCCTGAAGTCCCTTTGCAGCAATTTCAGCTTCCATAGCTTCGATAATTTTCTGTGAGTTTGAAGAGGTACAACCGGTACCGCCGCAAATCAGCACGTGTGAACGATACATTTAGTCTTCCTCCTTATTTTGTCACTTCGCCGACTGTGTATTCAGCAACGGGGATACCGTTTACGATATGGTCAGCAACAATTTTTGCAACTTTTTCTTCTGTAAGCTTTACATATGTAACCTTTTCCTTGCCGGGAACCATTACTTCTGCGATAGGCTCATACTGGCACATACCGATACAGCCTGTCTGTGTAACTGTAACGTTTGTAAGGTTACGCTTTTCAATTTCTTCTGAGAACTTGTTAAGAACAGGTCTTGCGCCTGCAGCGATACCGCAGGTAGCCATACCTACAACAATTCTTGTAATTTCTGATGAATCCTCGCGAACGGTCATCTTAGCCTTAGCAGCATCTCTGAGCGCCATAAGTTCTTCAAGGGTTTTCATAATATCTTACACCTCCGTGAGTTGTTTTGTATTCTGATTGATATAATCTTTAATCCAATTTGCAATACTCGGCTCGTTAAGAGGAACATCACCGAGAATTTCCTTGAGTTGACGGGTATCAAGGGTGAACTCATTTTCATCAACTCTGTATCTGTACACAAAGTCCATATGAGTATTCATAGTGATAAGAAGAACGATGCTTGAGCACATATCGCCAAGAGGCGTAAAATCAAGGTGGTCAGTTTTAAAAGTGGCTTTCACCTTTGTTCCTACACCGACCTCACTCTCAATGTCAAAAGTTCCTCCCGTCATTTCGGCGGCCATTTTGAAAAGAGGTATACCCATACCCACCTTTCTTGTGGTTCGCGTTGTAAAAAACGGGTCTTTTACGCTTCTGACCTGCTCTTCAGTCATACCCTTGCCGTTATCGTAAATTCCGATAAACAGCTCTTTATTCTGTGTGCTTCGGATAACTTCGATTTCGCACAGTGCAGCGTTTGCCGCAACGGAATTCTGAGCTATATCAAGCACATTAAGAGACAGCTCTCTCATTAACGGTATTTGTCAAGGATACCCTTAACATCAGCTGCAGTAATCTTGCCGTATACATCCTCATTTACTGTAAGAACGGGAGCAAGACCGCAAGCACCGATACAACGGCAGGCTGTAAGTGAGAATGTTCCGTCTTCTGTACATTCTTCAGGGTCAATTCCAAGCTGAGCTGAGAGCTCATCAAGAATCTCCTGCGCGCCCTTTACATAGCAAGCTGTACCGAGGCAAACAGAGATGTCGTACTTGCCCTTGGGTGAAAGTGCGAACTGTGCATAGAAGGTAGCTACACCGTAAACCTTTTCGAGGGGTACTTCCATTCCGTCAGCAATCTTCTGCTGAATTTCAAAGGGAAGGTAACCGTAGATAGCCTGAGCTTCCTGCATAACGTGCATAAGCATGCTTACATCACCTGTGCACTCTGCTATTACAGCGTCAAGCTTTGCAGATTGCTCAGGAGTGTCCTGAAACGGGATTTTGCTGATTTTTTTAAGCATTGATTTTTATCCTCCTTTAGCGGATTTTTAAAACAATTCTGAACTCTATACATACCAAAAAAGCGTATAGTTATCCACTGAATATAATACCATATAAAAGAAAAAAAATCTACAAAAAGTTGTAGATTTCACTTGCGTTTTTACTCTTTTTCACATTTAACCAAAAACATCGCTTTATTTTGGTGTATATTAACCAATTTAACATACTGTCAATTGTAGCATATTACAAAATTCCTTATTTTCCCTGTAAAAAACAAGAAGAGTGTGTCGGAAAGCTCCGACACACTTAAGCTTTGATTTATGCTTTTTTCTCCTTCTTTTCAAGCTTAAACGCATTTGTTGTGGAAAGAATAAGAATCTGGCTGGGCAGATAGAAAATCCAGGTTGCAACAGCAGCGTTTCTTATCATCTGCTCTGTCATAAATGACGGCTGGAGATTTGTAATTCCTACACAACAGTCGCAGCAAGCAAAAAGTGTAAGACCGATACAGAAGATAAGGTGTCTTTTTGAAGGCTTGAGAATCTGAAGCTCAAAGCCGTGGACAAAGTTTACACCGAAGCACCACGCATAAAATACGGTAAGACCTATTTTCGGGTCGAGGAAATAAGCGGCAAGTCCGCCGAGAATAACTGCAGGCACTGTTCTTTTGAGGATTTCGCCTACGAGGGGTTTTCCGCTGAGAAAAGAGAAACGTGTTGCGTAACAGACCTGCACAATTGCGAACATCGGTACGCCCCAGAAGTACTTGTTCAGCAGTACAAGGCACACGTCAGCTGCCACTGTGAAAAGAAGTGCAGCAGTAACGATACGGTTATCCTTTTCCTTACCCGCCATAAGGCTGAATGCACCCACGAGGGCAATTGCTGCAAATTTTACGTAATTGCTGCCGGAAACAGCCATGATATCCATGGTTACGAAGGTGCAGAAAAGCACTGCTTCAACGGCAAAAAAGGTATAAGTTGCGATTTTTTTCATAATTTCACTCCTGATTTCATAATGCGGAAAAATTTTATCACAAATCGCCGTCTTTGTCAAATGCGTGAGTCTGCAAATGCAGATAAAAAGACAGCATTTGGCTCTCACTTTTGAAGCTGGCAAAATTGTCGGCTTTGACCGAGGGGCTTCTATCCCCCACATCTATTTTACTCGGAACGTTCTACCAAGCTCAGGTTCTACGAATGGGGAAAGCGCATCTCTCCCACCTCTCTGTTATATTAAGCTTTTATGCGGTGCTCGCCTATGCGGCGGGCACTTCCTTTTGCCGATTGTGGCAAAAGGAAGCAAAAACACGCTTTGTGGTTTAACCGCCGCAAGCATGAAAATTACCGCCACAACTTTTATCTCTCTTTTTCTCAGTAGTCATTTCTGCTCACCGTAGATAATTCGGTAAGATTTCATTCTATCGGTAATTTTCAAATTGCTACAGACTTCTCTGCAAAAGCTCAGGCGCGGACAGTGATGTCTTTCTTTACGCTTTAATAATTAATCCGCTGCAAATTCAACTTCCGATAGAGAAATCGTATCGATACTCGTGAGAAGACCAATTTACAGTGTGCAGCCCACACACCCCGCTACAAAGTTCCTCAAGGTTAAAGAATGCCTTTATACGTTGTTAAGGGAAGTTATTCTGTGAGTTTCGCTGTACAACCTTAACGGAAGTCTTTTTCTGAAAGCAGACGGTAGCGGTCAGCGAATGTCGGACTAACTTTACCTTGAAATGACGGATGTAAATTAGACGAGAACACTTTTAATAAATGGTATGGACTTAGCGGACTCATTTAAGAAAGGTAGTTTTAAACAGAGCTGTCCGCACCCGACTGCCTATAAAGCAGTACGTAGCAATTTGAAAATTACCGATAAGCAGAAGCTTTGTTTTTTAATCCACGGTGAGCAGAAAAGACTACCACAAAAAGACACAGATAAAA
>JBGVGM010000067.1:0-16195 GCA_045121655.1 Acutalibacteraceae bacterium
ACCATTGGGCGTATTGTTAACGATTGTATCAGAAAAGCTTTCTGCCTTTTCCTTAAGGAACGGAAGACACATTGAAATCTCTGCTTTACCTTGACAAATGGCCACTGCTTTTTCACGGCAGGTATTGTAACCGCAGGAGCCGCAGTTAAGTTCGTCTGAAGGCTTGAACTTACCCATCTGACGAAGTGCACTTCCGATTTCAATTTCCGAGGGCATGGGAAGCTTACGCTCAATGAAAGAAATGAACTTCTTAAGCTCTGACGGCTTAGGCTGAAGGACATCAAAATCCTTTTTACCTGCATAAGAAGCGACCTCAAGATAGTCCTTTATGCTTGAATCGTGATGGTACTTTTCAATAACCGGTCCTGCAACACAGCTTCCGGTGCAGGAGGACATCTCGATAAAGCATTTGTGTATTTTGCCTTTTTCTATATCTCTTAAGACAGCCATACAGTTTTCTACACCGTCTATTGAAACATAAGTGTATTCACTGTTTTCGTCCATTGTTTTAAGAACGCCGCCGGTTGTTGGGAAAAATCTCGCTCTGCTGTATTCGTTGTAATCAAGCTCAGCTTCAAGCTCAATTTTTTCTTCCTTCATCCATTGTGTAAGCTCTTCAAAGGTCAGAACAGCATCAACAATACCCTTATAGTGCTCTGCTTCGTCTTTTTTTGCTACACAAGGTCCCACAAAAACCGTCTTTGCATTAGGCACTCTCTTTTTTATGTCGATACAGTGAGCCTGCATTGGTGACATAACATCAGCAAGATACTCAAGACAAGAGGGAAAATGCTTTTGAATAAGCAGATTTACCGAATGGCAGCAGGAGGAGATTACTATATCTCTGTCCTCTTCGCTGAGTATTCTTTCATATTCGTTCTTGACAATGGTTGCACCTATTGCTGTTTCCTCAACATCGTAAAAGCCCATTTTCTTAAGTGCTTTTCTCATTGCGTTTATGCCTGTGCCGTCATAGTTGGCAATAAAGGACGGTGCAAGAGAAACTATAACCGGGTCACCGCTCTGGATAAACACCTTTACCTTTTCGGTTTCATCAACTATCTGCTTTGCATTCTGAGGACAGACAACGAAGCACTGTCCGCAAAGAATACACTCATCGTCTATAATATGTGCCTGATTGCCCGAAAAGCGGATGGCTTTAACCGGGCAATGGCGAATACATTTATAACAGTTTTTACAGTTTGATTTTTTTAAAGTAAGACAGTTGGACATTTAATGTCAACCCCTTTCTTTATTTATAACATCTAATACATTTTCCTTGAAAAATTCCTTGAAATTTTCCTTGGTTATTCCCGTATGAATATCATCGTCAACCTGTACCGTAACGCCGATACGGTTGCACTTGCCGATGCAAAAGCTACCGGCAAGTGTTATTTCGTCCTCAAGACGATAATCAGCTACTGCTTTCTGAAACAGCTCCACAATTTCGGGTGAGCCCTTTAAATGGCAGGAACTGCCGACACATACCTGAATTATCATAGCTTTACACCTTTTTCAAAACTTCTTTTTCGAAGAATTCCTTAACTGTTTCGGGTGTTACTGAATGGAAGGCATCATCAACCGTAACACAAACACCCTGCTGACATTTACCCATACAGAAGGTGCCGCCAAGCTCAACCTTATCTCCGAGGTTGTTTTCTTTAATGAGATACTGAAGCTCCTCAACTACCTGACGTGAGCCCTTGATGTGACATGAAGAACCGATGCAAACTGTAATTTTCATTTTTATCTCTCCTTTAATTATTCGTAATCAACAACATTAACCCATGAAAGAAGGAATTCTCTTTCCTTTTCGTTACCCTTTACGGACTGAGAAGCCGCAACGATGGGCATCCACTTCTGAACATACTGTTTGGCTGTGTCACTTTTCTGACAGAAAAGATCAAGATATTTCTTTGCTCCGTCAATGTCACCGTGAAGCCAGAAAAGAAGATATGTTCTTGCGACATCGGCAGAAGCATTGCCCTGAGTTGCATGTGCCCAGTCAAGAATATATGCCTTGCCCTCATCGGTAATAATAACATTTGAAGGATTGAAATCTCCGTGGCAGACCTTGTTGTGCTTTGGCATTGCCTCAAGTCTTGTATGAAGGTCATAACGGGTTGTTGCATCAAGGTCTGACTGACAGATTTTTCTGTTCATCTTATCCTTGAGCTTTCCTAAAAGAGGACTTACCTTTGAATGCACTTCAAGCTGAAGGTCTACGAGCATTTCAATATACTTATCCTTGTTTTCGCCGTCCTCATCCATAAGCTGCTGAAGTGTTTTACCCTTGATATAATCGGAAACGATTGCCCATTTGCCGTCTATCATTGTAACCTCACGGACCTTGGGAATGTTAAGGCCGGTTTCTTCGATTCTTGCCTGATTGAGAGCTTCGTTAAGAACATCTGCTTTTGAATAATCGTCGTTGAACACCTTAACACAAACATCTCCGTCACGGTAAATTGTTTTGTTGTTTCTTACTGCAATCACTCTGTCAAGTTTCATTTTATTCTCCTCCTTCTCTTATGCTTTCTTGCCTACACGGTATGCTGCCTTGACTGCATCGGGCTTTACATCCTTTTCAATGTCATCAACCGTAGGCATATCAGGCTCTGTGAAATGCTTACCGTAATAAGCATTGAGATACATTTCTTTAATTTCACTCATAAGAGGATATCTGGGGTTAGCACCTGTGCACTGGTCATCAAATGCCTGCTCAGTCATTTCGTCAAGATTGTCAAGGAATACCTTTTCATCAACACCGTAATCCTTGATTGTTTCCTTGATACCTACAGTTTTCTTAAGCTCGTTGATTTTTGCAATAAGACCCTCAAGCTTTTCCGTATCGGTTTCACCCTTTACGCCCAGATAATCAGCGATTTCTGCATAACGTGCAAGAGTGTGAGGATGGTCATACTGTGAGAATGTACCCATTTTTACGGGAGCCTCGGAAGCATTGAAGCGGATAACCTCTTCAATCATAAGTGCATTTGCCACGCCGTGAGGAAGGTGGTGGAAGGCACCGAGCTTATGAGCCATTGAGTGACATACACCAAGGAAGGCATTTGCAAAAGCCATACCTGCCATTGTAGCGGCATTAGCCATCTTTTCTCTTGCTTCAACGTCTGTCTGACCGTTTTCGTAAGCACGGGGAAGATATTTGAATATGTTTTTAAGTGCCTGGAGAGCAAGACCGTCTGTATAATCTGTTGCAAGCATTGCGGCATAAGCCTCAACTGCATGAGTTACAGCGTCAATACCTGATGCAGCTGTAAGTCCCTTGGGAGCAGACATATGGAAATCAGTGTCGATAATAGCCATATTGGGAAGAAGCTCATAGTCAGCAAGAGGATACTTAACGCCTGTTGCTTCATCTGTAATAACTGCGAAGGGTGTAACCTCTGAGCCTGTACCTGCTGAAGTGGGAACAGCAATGAAATATGCTTTTTCGCCCATTTTCGGGAAGGTGTAAACTCTCTTACGGATATCAATGAATCTCATTGCCATATCCATAAAGTCTGCTTCGGGATGCTCGTAAAGCACCCACATAATCTTTGCTGCGTCCATTGCAGAGCCGCCGCCAAGGGCAATGATTGTGTCGGGCTTGAATGTTGCCATCTGTGCGGCACCCTCTCTTGCAGAAGCGAGTGTGGGGTCGGGAGCAACATTAGAGAAAGTGGTGTGTGCAATACCCATTTCATCAAGCTTATCTGTAATGGGCTTTGTGTAGCCGTTTTCATAAAGGAAGGTATCGGTTACGATAAAGGCTCTCTTTTTACCGAGAACGCTTTTAAGCTCGTCGAGAGCTACAGGCAGACAGCCTTTTTTGATGTATACCTTTTCAGGTGTACGGAACCAAAGCATATTTTCCCTTCTTTCTGCTACTGTTTTGATATTTAAAAGATGCTTTACACCTACATTTTCCGAAACGGAGTTGCCACCCCAGGAGCCGCAACCAAGTGTAAGTGACGGAGCTAACTTAAAGTTATAAAGGTCACCGATACCGCCGTGTGATGAAGGTGTATTGACAAGAATACGACAGGTCTTCATTCTTACGGCAAATGCTGAAAGCTTTTCAGTTTCTGTAACTTCATTAAGGTAAACAGAGGAGGTATGTCCGTATCCGCCGTCAGCAACAAGCTGTTCAGCCTTTGCGAGTGCATCTTCAAAATCCTTTGCCTTATACATAGCAAGAACGGGAGAAAGCTTTTCGCGGGCGAACTCTTCGCTGATATCAACGCTCTCAACCTCACCGATAAGGATTTTCGTACCTGCGGGAACAGTCACACCTGAAAGCTCTGCAATTTTAGCAGCCTTCTGACCAACAATTTTAGCATTAAGAGCACCGTTGATGATGATTGTCTTTCTTACCTTTTCTGTTTCTGCAGCATTGAGGAAATAACAGCCTCTTGCGGCAAACTCCGCTTTAACGGCATTGTATATGCTTTCCATAACGATAACAGACTGCTCTGAAGCACAGATCATACCGTTATCGAAGGTCTTTGAATGAATAATTGAGTTAACAGCAAGAAGAATGTCTGCACTGTCGTCGATAATTGCAGGAGTATTACCTGCACCAACACCGAGAGCCGGCTTACCGCTTGAATAAGCAGCCTTAACCATACCGGGACCGCCTGTGGCAAGGATAATATCTGCTTCCTTCATAACAGTGTTTGTCATTTCAAGGGACGGAATATCAATCCAATCGATAATTCCTTCGGGAGCACCTGCTGATACTGCCGCTTCAAGAACAAGCTTTGCGGCGGCAATTGTGCAGTTCTTTGCTCTGGGATGAGGAGAAATAATGATTGCATTTCTTGTTTTAAGAGCAAGAAGACACTTAAAAATTGCTGTGGATGTGGGGTTGGTTGTGGGAATAACAGCGACAACAACACCGATAGGCTCTGCGATTTTCTTAATACCGAAGGCCTTATCCTCTTCAATAACACCGCAGGTCTTTGTATCCTTATAAGCGTTATAGATATATTCGGCTGCGTAGTTGTTTTTAATAACCTTATCTTCAACAACACCCATACCTGTCTCTTCCACTGCCATCTTTGCAAGAGGGATTCTTGCCTTATTAGCTGCAGAAGCGGCTGCAAGGAAAATCTTGTCTACCTGTTCCTGTGTAAAGGTTGCAAATTCCTGCTGAGCCTTTCTTGTGCGTGAAATAGCTTCCTGAAGCTTTTCTACACTGTCAACAATTTCATAAGCTTTGGGTTCCATCTTTATGTCCTCCTGAAATAATTTATTGGATTAATTGGCTGTTAAGATATGCCAATGATAAAGCCAGATTTTCCTGCCTTAAACATATTTCATCAGGCACATTCAATTTGCATGGAGCAAAATTCCATATGGCCTTTATGCCGGATTTTATCATTTCGTCGCAAACCTGCTGAGCAGAGCCTGAGCCTACTGTGATTATTCCTATTCTGACGCCGTTCTCTTCGCAAAACTCTTTAAATCCGTCCATAGAATACACCGGCAATTTATTCCTTCCGAAGTAAAGCGTCTGGTTATTACAGTCAAAGCCTGCAATAATTTTCACCCCGTACTCCTGAAAGCCGTCGTATTCAAGAAGTGCCCTGCCAAGCTTTCCGGCTCCTACCAGTACGGCAGGTGTTGTTTTGTCACTGCCAAGGCAGTTTGCAATATCCTTTATGAGATCCTTGACAACATAGCCTACCTTGGGTTTACCCGTACCGCTTACTGCGGCAAGGTCCTTTCTCACAAGCACCTCTCCCAAAGAAAGAGCATTTGCAACGGCTGTTGCTGAAATATGTTCTGCAGTAATGCTTTTAAGATAATTAAGATATTCAGGAAGTCTCCCTAAAGTTGCTTTTGAAACTATCGGTTTTTCCATTATTGCTACCTCCTTTATCTCAAGCCTTGTATATTCTATCAAAAGCTTCACTTTTTGGGAATTATAAGATTGTTATATCGGTAATATATTTATCGATATAATACTTATCGATAAAAAAAGAAAACTGCCCCGAAGGACAGTTTAAGAATTTGATTTATTCAGATGTTTCCGTTTTGACTCACAAAGCTCAGTAATGAACTGTTTATCCATTTTAGTAAGCTTATATCCGTTTTTGTATATCAATACATCCTTATAAACCTTTTTGTTGTCAACGCATTTTCTTTGCACAAGATTGTATCTGTCAAGCACCTTTTGGGGTGCAGGTGATACCCACATAAAGGTATCGGGATTTTCAGAAAGAAGATCAAACTGACTTGCTCTTTCAAATATAAATATGCGACGTTCAATATTATCGGGCAGTTCCTCCTTAACAACCTTTGATAAGGGAAGTGACGGAACATAAGGGTCGGCGTGAGCAATTTCTATGTAGTCTGTCAAATCATCAAAGGTAATTTCATCAAGCTCGGCAAGAGGACTATCCGCACTCATAATAAGACTGTATGAAAACTCCGTAACCATTTCATAAGAAAGGCCCTTTTCTTCAAGCATTGTTTTGAAATACTTGTCATAGTTTTCAGCATAGCGGATTATACCAAGTTTATAATCATGATTAAGAATATTGTTTATTGTTCTTTGTGAATTGGTTTCTTTATAAAATATTTCTGCAGGATCAAAAGAAAGAGACTTTGAAAACTGAGCAAAGGCTTCAGATATGTAACAAGCCCTGGGTACAGAAATGGAAAACTTCTGTTTTTTCACCGAACCGTTCTTATAAATATCTTCAACCTGCTCGATTTGCTTGAGTATATTTTTTGCATAACCGATGAAGTTCTCACCTTCAGGAGTCAGAAACATACCTTTAGAGCTTCGGTCAAAAATAGTAATACCTAAATCAGCTTCAAGCTCTTTTATAGAGCGACTTATATTGGGCTGAGCAATAAGAAGGGTTTCAGCGGCCTTGTTGAGTGAACCAACCTTTGCCACTTCCACTGCATACTTCATATGTAAAATATTCATTATTGCCTCCTTATCTTTGAGATGGTAATAATTATACCATACGATTCTACATTTATCAATCCAAATTTCCGCCAAATATTGACAACTTACTAAAAAAATGTATATAATAGCAAAAAAAGATATAAAGGATTTTATTATGAACAAGATTACAATTATCGGCACAGGAAGTGTCGGTTCAACAATAGCATACACGCTTACTGCAACAAATATTGCCTCAGAAATCGTTATGATTGATGTCAACGACAAAAAAGCTATGGGTGAAGCACTCGACATCCGTCAGGGCACTCCCTTCTGTGCTCCCTGCTCTATTTATGCAGGAAGTTATGCCGATGCAAAGGATTCCGACATAGTTATCATTACATCCGGTGTTGCAAGAAAACCCGGTCAGACAAGACTTGACCTTGCTCAGATAAATGTGGATATTCTTAAAAGCATCATTCCGCAGATAACCAGATACGCTCCCGATGCGACTTATGTCATAGTAAGTAACCCCGTTGATATTCTTACTTACACATTCTGTAAATGCTCCGGCATTCCCGAAGAAAGAATAATAGGCTCAGGCACTATCCTTGATACAGCAAGACTCAGAAGCCGTCTTGCAGAATATTTTTCTCTCAGCCAGCAGAATGTTCACGCTTATGTTTTAGGTGAACACGGTGATTCTTCCGTTATCCCCTGGTCAACTGCAAACATTTCAAACGTACCTGTTACGGAATACAGCAAATCATTCATAAATCCCGGCATAATCGTCCCTGAACTCGACATCAATGAAGTTGAGGAGTATGTCAGAAAATCAGGTGCAAGAGTAATCGAACGAAAAGGCGCAACCTTCTATGCCGTTTCAATGTCTGTTTGCCATATATGCAAATGCCTTTTAAGCGGCATTGATACAACAATGACCGTTTCAACAATGCTTCACGGTGAATACGGAATTGACGATGTATGTATGAGCCTTCTGACTGTTGTAGGACACAAGGGTGCACACAACAAGGTAATGCTTCCCTTGACCGAAGGTGAAATCAAAGCTCTTCACAAGAGTGCCGAAAGCCTTAAGAATATAATCAGACAAACAAAAATATAATTATTATTACCGATTGTCAATTGTAACAATCGGTATTTTTTTAAATCCTTATAAATTTCAGTTAAATCTCAGGAGCTATATAACCTTTTTTTGATAGTACTTCTGCTATCCGATCAAGAGTTTCTTCCTTTTCTGCACGGACAGTATGATAGTGATAACCACCCGTGATATTCATAAGCTCTGTTGACTTTCCGGCTCTTATCCCTTCAATAAATTGCTTTATCTGAAGTTCGGAGAAAATATTCAGAGGAGCCGACATTTTTCCGTAAACCTTATGCCATACAAAAACATCAACAACAGTTCCGCCAAGTTCAACAATTGTGCTAAGCTCGTCTTCAGTCTGATCAGTCGAGTGTTTTACTTTAAAAACTCTATCTTTAAACGGTGACTTCTGCACAAGGTAGCCGTTGTGGGTAGAAAGAATATCAAAGCCCTGACCTTTCAAAACGGCAATATCCTGAACTATTATCTGTCTCGATACTCCGCATTTTTCAGAAAGCTCACCGCCGGGTATCGGTCTGTCTTCTGAAAGCAGAATATTTATGATTGTTTTTCTTCTTTCCTGCGCCTTCATAATTTTCTCCTTGAATTAAAAATTCATATAGCGTGAAGATTCTTAAGTGAAAGGTCAAGTATGGGAGAAGAATGAGTGAGTGCACCGCTTGAAATGTAATCAACACCTATATCGACAAGTCTTGCTACATTTTCTTTTGTTACGTTGCCGCTGCACTCTGTTTCTGCTTTGCCCTTGCAAAGCTTAACTGCTTCTTTCATATCTTCGACGCTCATATTGTCAAGCATGATGATATCTGCGCCTGCTTCAAGTGCTTCTTTCAGCATATCAAGATTTTCAACCTCAACTTCAATCTTGCGAACAAAGGGTGCATACTCTTTAGCCATGGTAACGGCTTCTTTTACACCGCCTGCCGCACCGATGTGATTATCTTTAAGAAGAATACCGTCGCTTAAATTATAGCGGTGATTGTAACCGCCACCGACCTTAACAGCATACTTTTCAAATACCCTCATATTAGGTGTAGTCTTTCTGGTATCGAGAAGCTTTGTATCAGTGCCTTTCAATAAATCGGCAATCTTCCTTGTATATGTTGCAATACCACTCATTCTCTGAAGATAGTTAAGAGCAGTTCTCTCGCCTGAGAGAAGAACTCTGATGTCACCTTTTACAGTTCCGAGCTTCTGACCGTTCTTAACGGCATCTCCATCCTTACAGCTGAAATCAAATTCAGTCTTTTCATCAAGGAGTTCAAAAACCCTTTTGAACACATCCAGACCTGCAACAATGCCGTCTTCCTTACAAATCAGTTCCACTTCGCCGAGCTGATAGCAAGGCATAACGGAATTGGTTGTGATGTCCTCGCTTGTAATATCCTCCTGTAAGGCACTCAAAATGAGATTATCTGCATTCAGCTTCATTGTAATACTGTTCATTTTTTCTTCTCCTTTTCTATTGCTTTGAGAACTGCATTTTTATATCTTTCTTCGTATCCGTCATACTGTGACGGGTCTATTTTTATTTCTCTTTTATTTTCTGCCGAAAGATAATTTTTTACCATATGACCGGCGGCACGCTTTGCAAAAACAAGACTTTCTAAAAGTGAATTGCTCGCCAGTCTGTTGCGTCCGTGAACGCCGTTACAGGCAGTTTCACCCACAGCATAAAGACGCTCCATTGATGTTTTACTGAACTTATCAACATCAATACCGCCCATAAAGTAATGTTGTGAAGGTACAACCGGAATGGGCTCTTTGGTTACATCGTAGCCTTCTTCAAGACAATGCTGATAAATATTCGGAAAATGAGCTTTTATTTCTTCTTCAGGTATGGGAGAAAGAGACAACCACACGTGTTCACTGCCTTCTTTTTTCATCTCGTCAAAAATTGCATTTGCCACAACATCTCTTGGAAGAAGCTCATTTATAAATCTTTCACCCTTTGAGTTAAGAAGGATTGCCCCTTCACCTCTGACGGATTCAGAAATTAAAAATTCTCTGCCGCTCTTTTTTGTGTAAAGAGTAGTCGGATGAATCTGTATATAATCAATATGTTGCAGCTTAATTTTATGCTTTAAGGCTACCGCCAACGCATCACCCGTCAGGTGACGGTAATTGGTGGAATGCTTGAACAATCCGCCTATACCACCCGTTGCAAGAACAGTGTAATCAGCAGAAATGCTTACAAATTCACCCTTACTGTCTTTACCGATTATACCTGTACATTCGTTATTATAGCAGATAAGATCCACCATTGTAAAGTTTTCTATCAGGGTAATATTTCTTCTGTTTCTTACGGTATTAAGTAAATTCTGTGTGATTTCCTTGCCGGTTTCATCCTCGTGAAAAAGTATTCTTGGATTTGAGTGGGCACCCTCACGGGTATATGTAAATTCTTCACCGTCTTTTTCAAATTTTACACCGAAGAAAACAAGGTCTCTTATTACCTCCTGAGAGGAACGAATCATAATTTCTACCGAATCGGGATTATTTTCGTAGTGACCTGCTCTCATTGTGTCTTCATAGAAGGCTTTGAAATCCGCCTCGTCACGAAGCACACATATACCGCCCTGTGCAAGGAAAGAATCACTTTTGGGAGCTTCATCTTTGGTTACAATAGTAATCTTTTTATATTCAGGCAGATTAAGCGCGCAGTAAAGGCCTGCCACACCGCTGCCTACTATTACAATATCTGTATTCATTTTATCATCTCGCAATTTCAAGCATTTTATTAAGAGGAATCATAGCCTTACGGCTCACTTCCTTGTCTACAACGATTTCATTACTTTCGGTTTTCAGCACATTTAAAATGTTTTTCAATGTATTCAGCTTCATATCGGTACAACACGGACAAGGTTCGGGGAAAAAGAACCTTTTGTCGGTGTTGTCGCAAAGGAGCTTGTACTCAACGCCCTTTTCTGTACAGATAATGAATTTATCGGCATTGCAGTTTTTTACATAATCGATGATTTCTGCCGTACTACCGATAAAATCGGATACATCAAGCACTTCCTTTTCGCATTCGGGATGGCTTAGTATAAGCGCTTCAGGATGCTTCATTTTTGTTTTTAACACTTGACCGCAGGTAATCTTAGCGTGTATTGGACAAAAGCCGTCGTTAAGGATAATATTCTTTTCAGGTACTTGCTTAGCAACAACCGATCCAAGATTCTTGTCGGGAATGAAGAATATATTTTCACTGTCAAGTGCTTTTACAATCTTAACGGCATTTGAGGATGTGACACAAACATCACTCTGACATTTAAGTTCAGCTGTTGAATTAATGTAGCACACAACTGATAAGTCACCGTAAGCGTTTCGTATTTCTTCTATTTTACCCTTCTTTACCATATGTGCCATAGGGCAATCGGCGGTAAGGTCAGGCATAAGAACTTTTTTGTCAGGATTCAGAATTTTCGCACTTTCGCCCATAAAGCGTACACCGCAGAAAACTATTATATCAGCCCTTGTCTCCTTTGCTTTTTTTGCAAGATAAAATGAATCACCCACAAAATCGGCAATTTCCTGTGCTTCATCAGGTGCATAATAGTGAGCAAGAATAACTGCGTTTTTTTCTTTTTTTAGTTTAAGAATTTCAGCTTTCATTTTTTTGCTTCCTTGATAATATTTTATAGCGTTTGAAATTATATCACTTCACTTTACATCTGTCAACTTATCTGTAAACTTTTTTTTTATTATAGTAAAAATAATAGCAGGAATACCTTACTAAGTAAGATGTTCCTGCTATAAGTAGAGTTTTACCGCAAGTCAACCGTAGCTTCGCCTATCAGAATGTAAACTTAAATGTATTTTTTCCCTTTCTGGGGATCTCATATTCATCCGGAAGCTCAGGTCCGCAGGAGTGAGAGCCTACGCCTCTCATTGCAAGGTCAATACAAACATTTACAAAGTCGTTTTCCTCAAGCTCAAAGGAGTGAAGAGTTTCGCAAAGCTGTTTTGTTGTATAGGGGTTTACTGAAAATGAGAAGGGTTGTTCTGCCGTTACCTTGAACAAATCCTTTACAGCCATATATTTGCAGGCGTAGTGACTGCCTGATTCCTGAGGACGGATGTATTCACGGTCATAGTTTTCACGGGCAGAGTTTACATAGTAGCCGTATTCACAAGCAATATGCTTATCAACATAGCTTTCTGTCGGGCCGAAGCCTGCATAAGAGAAATTACCGTGAGCCTTGTCCACGCCGAACTCAATACCGAAGCGAGGGAATCTTTCAACATAATCAGCAAGCTTGTATTCAATAGTCGCAGTCAGAACATTACCTGCAACCTCATACATAAGCTCAAATTCTGCGGCAGGCATCAAGCAGTTAGCCGCTAGACAGCCTTTGAATTTATAGGAATTCTCATTCTTTTCACAGGAGAAGATGTGAGGTCTGCAGGAATCAAGATGACATCTTCCAATCCAATGGGGAACAAGGTCACGGTCATTATCTGTAAAACGGGTAATGTTGAAATGCATCGGTGTGCGAAGAACCTCTTTACCGTCTGCCTTAATAGAAGTAATTTCACCCGTATGCTCATTAACTTCAATATCAATTGCTGACGAGAACTTGTAGGTGCTTGCGGGAATTTCAACAATGTTAACCTCTGATTTGGTCTTACCGCCATACACTGCTTTCATTTCAAGAGCATTAGACTTCAGCTTTCTGTCGGGAGTCAAAAGACCGTCTGCACAGAAGTTGCCGTCGTGCTCAGGCTCCTTGAAGTCGCCGCCGTAAAGGAAGCCTTTGTCTGTCTTGATACCGTGGTCTGCCCATTCCCATACAAAGCCTCCCATCATTTGCTCATTGTTATAGATCATATTCCAATACTCGGCAATATCACCACAGCTGTTACCCATAGCGTGTGTATACTCGCAAAGCACAAAGGGACGGGTTTCTTTCGGGTTGTCAAGGACATCCTCACGGATTTTTTGGAAGCTCGGATACATCATACTAACCATATCCACAAGCTCAGTATAGTAGTATTTCGGATTTGCATTCTGTAAGCCTTCATAGTGAACAGGTCTTGTTTTATCACGGCCTTTAATATAGTTTGCACCCTTGAAGAAGGCTTTTCCGAAGGAGCTTTCGTTGCCGAGAGACCAGATAATTACGCTTGGACGGTTTTTGTCACGCTCAACCAATGCGGCGTGTCTGTCTGTAATACCGGGAGTGAAGAAGTCGTTTTCTGCGTACTCAGACCATAAATCAACATCATATCTTCCGTCACGGCTGCAAGCACCGTGCATTTCAAGGTCAGCTTCATCCATCACATAAATGCCGAAGGTGTCGCAAAGCATATAGAATTCGGGACTATTGGGATAATGTGAGGTTCTTACTGCATTTACATTCAGCTCTTTCATCAGATGAATGTCTCTTGCCAACTCTTCAAGGCTTACGGTTGCCGCAGTTTCACAGTTGAAATCGTGACGGTTAACACCTTTAAGCTTAACTGCTTCACCGTTGATTTTGAATACCTTGCCATCAATTTTAATTTCTCTGAAGCCAATCTTTTCGATGATTTTTTCACCGTTAGCGTAAAGCTCAAGGGTGTAAAGATTCGGATTTTCAGCAGTCCAGGGCTTAACATCGGGAACAACCATTTCAGCCTTCATCTTTCCGGGAACAATAACGCTATTGCCTTCAAGACCAATTTTAATATCAACAGAGCTTTCATTTATAAATGTGAGTATGCCGTCAGAATCTGAAAAGGATGTTTCAATCTTGTAATCGGTAATATGGTTTTCGGGACGGGTAAGCATATATACATTACGGAAGATGCCCGAAAAGCGGAATTTATCCTGACACTCAAGATAAGTGGAAATGCACCATTTAAGAACAAGCACATCAATAGTGTTTTCGCCGTTTACAGCAAGCTCGGTAATATCAAACTCACTTGTTGCATGAGATATCTGTGAGTATCCCTTAAACTGACCGTTGATGTAAATGTAAAATGCACTGTCAACGCCTTCAAAGTTGATATAATACTTTTCACCTTTTTGCTTTTTAAGGTTAAATGTACGGCGATAATGCCAGCAAGGATTCTCATAAGGCAGATGGGGAAGCATTACGGGAAAGGGATATCTGATATTGAGATATTGTATGTGGTCGTAGCCGTGCATCTGTACACAGGCAGGGACGGGAATGGAATCTCCGAGCATTTCATTGACATCAAAGTCTTCCACATGGTCAAGCTGTTTAATCTGCCATACACCGTCGAGAGATGTAAATCTTGAGCTTGAGGTGCAATCCAAAATTGAGTGCTTTGTTTTTACCGTATCCTCGGGAGCAAATGGAATATAGTAGCTTCTGTGAGGTGTTGTACCTATGCGGTCAAATTTCTGAAATTCTTTCATAATGTTCACCCTTATACATTACCGTAAACGACTTCGACATCGTCTTCTGTCATATGCTTTTTTTCAAGAAGCTCTTTGTTTGCTTTTTCAACCTTGAGCTGTGAAAGAAGGACTGCTACAACTGCACAAATAATAACAGGAGCCCAGAGATAGAGGAAGTGAAGCATATTTACCGTTGCGGGTGTCTGCACTGCTGCATTTTCAATATATCCTGCAAAGTCAAGAAGCCAGCCGCAGATTGCTGTGCCGAGAGCACCGCCGACTTTAATACCGAGTGATGAGCAGGAATACATCATACCGTCAAGTCTATGACCGGTCTTTAATGTGGTGTATTCGGAGCAGGAAGCGATGAGAGCATTCATATCACCCTGAAGAGGTGCTATGCCTAGGGTTGAAAGAGCAGTAAAGGCGAGCATAAGAGGGATACTGCCTATATAACCTGCAGCCATAACTCCGAGACGTCCTACCGTTGCAAGAACATAACCTGCAATATTGAGCTTATACATACCGCCCATCTTCTGAATAATCATAGGCAGTGCAATCAAAGCTACAACCATTGTTATGTTAATTGCAAGTGAGAGGTCGCTGAAAAGATTTTCGTTGCCGAGAATATACTTTGCGTAATAAGTACCCATACCTATAACGGAAGCGTAAAACTGAGTCATAATGTAGGTTACACAGATGATAACATAGTACTTATTCTTCATGAGCAATCCAAAGGATTTGAAGAATGTAAGCTTATGTTCTTCTTCACGTTCTTTTTCCATGCCTTCGTCAGCTTCAGGAAGCTCTTTAACTGAAAATACTGAAATTGTGTTTACAATAAGACCGAGGATTGCATATACAATTGCAATTGTTCTCCAACCTGAAGCACCGCCGCCAAGCATGCTTACTGCCTGAATTGTAACAGCTTCAATGATAATCTTTGTGCCGAATGCGAAAATGAAACGGAAGGAACCAAGCTGAACCCTTTCGCTTGTGTTCTTTGTGATAAGAGCTGTAAGTGATGCATAAGCGATGTTATTTGCTGTAAAGAATACTGCATTGAGTAGAGTATAAGCGATAAAGAAGAAGATGTACTGTGCTGTTTCACCCCAGTTCATAGGTATTGCAAAGCAAGCAACAAGAGCAACCGAGCATCCTATGTAAGGCCAAAGCATCCAGGGACGAGCTTTACCCATTTTTGTGTGGGTCTTGTCAATCATTCTGCCGAAGAAGAAATCCGATACGCCGTCAAAAATTTTTGATACCGCAATTAAGGTGCTTACGATACCCAAGCTAAGTCCAACCGTGTCGGTCAGATAAATCATCATAAATGCGGTTAAGAGTGCGTAAACGCAGTTGCCTGCAACGTCACCGGAGCCGTAGCCCACTTTGTGATACCATTTCAAATACTTTTTCTGTTCCATGTTTTTTCTCCTTGTCTTTGTTTTTACGCTTTTTGCGTTTGCAACTTTATTTTGCAATTTCATTATACAATCGACAATTTACATTTTCAATAAATAAAATCAACCAAAATATGCACAAAATCACTTCGCTCAAGATTGAAAATATGTGCATTTTACTGTATAATATATACATTATCACATAAGGAGTGTATTTTATGTATATAAACGTAGCTTATGTTGACGATGAAAACCCCAATTTAGAGGACCTGAGTGTTCCTTTAAGGATTAATAACTGCGGCTATTACCGTGTTCATACTACTCCTGTAATTGAAACGCCCCACCCTGAGGGTAGAAACGATTATCAGCTTTTGTACATTGCTGCTGGAAAAGGATATTTCTATTTTAAAGGC
>JBGVGM010000068.1:0-8860 GCA_045121655.1 Acutalibacteraceae bacterium
TTGAATGTCCTCCTTTTGATTTGTTTGATGCAGTTGGTAGCCGCATCTTTATTATATCAAAAGGAGTTTTATTTTCATATGCAACGCTAAAGCTTTTTCTTTCCCCCCAGCACAGCTGGGGGTTGTCTTTAACAAATCAAACGCCTCGAAGCTCACTTCGGGGCGTTTTTGTACATATCAACAAAAAGATGAACTCTTGGTTTTGCCAGCTCTCCCACAGGGAGAGGCAAGTGTTCATATTTTTGTTTATGTTCATATAACTAAACTGTTTTTTGCTTTTGTTGCAAAAAATGTACTCGAACAGCAAAAAAACACACTTAATTCCGATATATAAAAATATATACCCCTATAGGGTATATAATAAACACAAGGAGGCGATAACAATGAGTGATTGCTGTCATAAAACCAAACACAGAGAGACGGAAGAAAAAAAGAAGCTCATTAACCGTCTTAACCGTATCGAAGGACAAATAAGAGGCATAAAAGCTATGGTCGAAAACGATGGCTATTGTGCTGATATACTCACCCAGACTTCGGCTGCATCGTCGGCACTCGGAAGTTTTTCAAAGCTTCTTTTAACCGAGCATATTAAAAGCTGCGTTGCAGATGATATAAGAAAAGGCAACGATGAAACGATTGAGGAGCTGACAGAGCTTCTCTATAAAATGATGAAATAAGGAGGAGTTGCTATGCAGAAATTTGAAGTGGGCGGAATGATGTGTGCCGCCTGTAGTGCCAGAGTTGAAAAAGCAGTTAATGCTGTTGATGGCGTTGAAAGCTGTAACGTAAATCTGCTGTTGAACAGCCTTTCAGTTGAGGGTACAGCTGACAGTAAGGCTATTATGGCGGCAGTAAAAAAGGCAGGGTATACAATCAAGCCTGAAAAGGCAGAGAAAAATGCGGCTGAAGAAACTGAAAAAAGCGAAGAAGAAAACCCGGTAAAGCCTTTTATTGCAAGACTTATTTCTTCATCGGTTATTCTTCTTGTGCTTATGTACTTTTCGATGGGATACGTTATGTGGAAATTTCCCCTGCCCTCATTTTTTGAAGGTAATCCCGTTGCAGTAGCACTTGTTCAGATGATTCTTTCGGCGGTTGTTATGATAATCAACAAGAATTTCTTTGTCGGAGGAATCAAGGGAGTAATTCATAAAAGCATGAATATGGATACTCTCGTTTCAATGGGCTCGGGCATATCATTCCTGTGGAGTCTGTGGCTGCTTTTTTCAATGACTTCTCTTCAGGCAAAGGGAGATTTTGCTGCTGCTCAGCATATTTTGCACGAGCTATATTTTGAGTCGGCAGCTATGATTCTCACTCTTATAACCGTAGGTAAAACCCTTGAAGCAAAGGCAAAGGGAAAAACTACCGACGCAATCCGCTCTCTCAATAAATTAAGACCGAAAACTGCGGTGCTTATTGTTGACGGAAAAGAGAAGACGGTGCAGATTTCTCAGGTTAAAAAGGGCGACATATTTGCAGTAAAGCCCGGTGAAAGCATACCCGTTGACGGAGTGGTAGTTGAAGGTGTGAGCGCAGTAAATGAGGCTGCTCTTACAGGTGAAAGTGTACCTGTTGATAAGGAAAAAGGCGACACGGTTTCAGCTGCAACGGTGAACACTTCAGGTTATCTTAAGTGCGAGGCTATAGCAGTCGGTGAGGATACTCTCCTTTCAAAGATTATCAAAACCGTAACCGATGCTGCAGCAACAAAGGCGCCTATTGCTCGTCTTGCCGACAAGGTTTCAGGTGTATTTGTGCCCGTTGTTATAGGAATTGCCATTGTGACAGCAGTTGTCTGGTTCATTTTTGAGAGAAACTTAGGCCACGCACTGGAAAGAGGTATCTCTGTTCTTGTAATCAGCTGTCCATGCGCTTTAGGTCTTGCTACTCCTGTAGCCGTTACTGTAGGCCACGGTGTTGGTGCTAAAAACGGTATCCTCTTTAAAAATGCTGAAGCTATTGAAACTGCAGGCAAAACTCAGATTGTTGTGCTTGACAAAACAGGTACGGTTACAAAGGGTGAGCCGGAAGTTACGGATATTATTCCATTCGGCACCTCTGACGAAAAGGAGCTTCTCAGCTTTGCCGCTTCTCTTGAAAGCAAAAGCGAACATCCTCTTGCAAAGGCAGTTGTTAAAAAGGCTGAGGCTGAACAGCTGGACTTTTTTGATGCAGGCGAATTTGAAGCAGTTTCAGGCAAGGGTATAAAGGCAGAAAAGAACGGCGAAATTTATATTGGCGGAAATCTCACTTATGTAAGTGAATTTTCCGAAGTTCCCGAAGAAATGAAGCTTAAGGCAAATGAGCTTTCAAAGATGGGCAAAACTCCCTTGTTTTTTGTGAATAACGGAAAGCTTCTCGGTATTATTGCAGTTGCTGACGTAATAAGGGAAGAAAGCCCCAAGGCAATTGAACGACTTAAGAAAATGGGTGTACGCGTGCTTATGCTCACAGGTGACAATGAGGAAACTGCAAGAGCGATCGGAAAGCAGGTAGGTGTTGACGACGTAATTGCAGGGGTGCTTCCTCAGAAAAAGCAGGAGGTTGTAATGAACCTCAGAAGAGAGGGTAAGGTTGCCATGGTAGGAGACGGAATCAACGATGCACCTGCTCTTACTGCTGCTGATACGGGAATTGCCGTAGGAGCAGGCACTGATATTGCTATTGATGCGGCAAACGTTGTGCTTATGAAAAGCAACCCTGAGCATATCCCCGACCTTATAAATTTAAGCAGACACACTCTCGGAAACATCCATCAGAATCTTTTCTGGGCGTTCTTCTACAATGCATTGTGTATTCCTGTTGCGGCAGGCGTATTTACTCCGCTTTTTGGCTGGGAGCTTAACCCTATGCTTGGTGCGGCGGCTATGAGTCTTTCAAGCTTCTGCGTTGTAAGTAACGCACTCAGACTAAAAAGAGCAAAGCTAAGATAAAATATTAAGAAATCTTCTGTCGGTTGCGGCAGAAGATTTTTTATGGTAAAATATAGAGAAACTTTTTGAAGGGGTGAGAAAATGAGGCGATTTCCCTTACATGAGAAAGTAAAAGTTCCCGTAGTAAAGAACATAATATTTGCTCTTAAGCTTGTCTGGCAGACGGATAAGAAGCTTTTAATCGGCTACCTTATAAATATGACCGTCAACGGAATTTTCAGTATGTTCGTGCAGAATATACTCTTTCTTAAAATACTTCTCAGCATTATCGACAGAAAGGGCAGTTTTGAGGAGTATTTCAGAAGTCTTCTTTTATTTCTTGGCGTTTCCGTTTTCCTTAAGGCGGTCAACTGGCTTTCAAACTATATGAGGCAGGCGGCAACCAAAGATGTGCTTAAAGGCCTCAATAATCTCGTTTTCCGAAAGGCGATTTCTCTTGATGTATCGTGCTATGAGGACCCTGCATTTTACGATAAGTATCAGAGAGCCACAAATGTTTTAAGCTGGAGCTATTTTGATGCAATCTGCTCCTGCGTTTCGGTTATCATAGGTAACACGGCGGCACTTTTGCTTGTAATCGGTACAGTTACTGCAATTGACCCTATGTACCTTCTGTTCCTTCTCCCTGTGGCTCTTGTTTTTGTAATTGAAATTATAAAAAGTAAGCTTGTTTATAAGCGTGACCTTGAAATGACAAAAAACAACAGAGTAAAGGCATACATACAAAGAACGGTTTTCCTTAAGGACTTTTCAAAGGATATGAGAACATCAAATATTTTTGCCGTTCTTATGCACCGTTTTAAGGCAGCTATTGACGCCAACGTGCTGATACTGAAAAAATACGGAGTGAAGCTTTTCCTTTTCAGTATGGTAAGCTCACTTTTCAGCGAGTTTATTCCCATTATCGGCACTTACGCTTTTGCGGGCTATCAGTTCATCTATAAAAGCAACCTTACTATATCAGGCTTTTCTGTTGTGCTTTCTTCAATTAACTCCGTAAGAGAGTCCATAATGCCTATCGTAAATAACTTTGAAATGATTACACAGATGGCATATTATTTTCAGAATCTCCGTGATTTCTTCGACTATGAGCCGAAGGTAGAAAACGGTAAAGAGGAGTGCGGAGAATTTCAGAGTCTTGAATTCAAAAACGTATCCTTCCGCTATCCCTCAGCAGAAAAAAATTCTCTTACCGACGTTTCCTTTAAAATCAACAGGGGTGAAACCGTTGCTCTTGTAGGTGTAAACGGTGCAGGTAAGTCAACGATTGTAAAGCTTCTTCTTCGTTTTTACGATGCAACTGAGGGTGAAATTCTCCTTAACGGAAGGAACATCAAGGAATACGATCTTGCGTCGCTGAGAAGAAGCTACGGTGCAGTTTTCCAGGATTACAGAAACTTTGCCGTTTCCGTTTTTGAAAATATTATGTGTCACGAATGTACTGACGAGGAAAAGAAAATTGCCCAAAAAGCTCTTATGCAAAGCGGAATCTGGGAGAAAATTTCGGGCCTTCCCAAGGGTGGCGACACCGTAATTACAAAGGAGTTTGAAAAGGACGGAATAGGCCTTTCAGGCGGCGAAAATCAGAAGGTTTCCGTAGCAAGACTTTTTGCAAAGGATTTTCAGTTTGCCGTACTTGATGAGCCATCCTCAGCCCTTGACCCTATTGCCGAATATAAGATGTACGAAAACCTTATTGAGGTAACAAAGGACAAAACGGTAATGTATATTTCCCACCGTCTTTCCAGTGCAGTGCTTTCCGATAAGATTATTGTAATTTCAGGCGGCGGAGTTATTGAAACGGGCAGCCATAAGGAGCTTCTCAGTAGCGGCGGAGAATACAGCCGTATGTTTACTCTTCAGGCTTCAAGCTACAACAAGGAAAGTGAGGAGAGCGAAGATGAAAGATAAAAACACCACTCAGCACTCAATGCTTTCCAACATAATCTTTTTTGTGGGAATGCTCTTTAAGGTTTCGCCTTTTCTTGTAATCGGCGAATTCATCTGGGGTATACTGCTGATTCTGCCCTCAAGGCTTGTAAACGTAATCGGTATAAAGTATTTTATCGATGTTGTTGCCGAGGGTGAAAATCTCCACAGAATTTTCTATGCCGTAGCCGCAATTGCCGCAGTGCTTGTAATCAGTAAGCTTTTTGCCTGGATTTACAGAGAGTTTTTCTGGAATATGGAAAGAGAAAAAGTCTACTACGGTCTCAATAAACGCCTTTACGAAAAGGCAAAGCAGCTTGACCTTGAAAGCTACGACAATCCCGAATTTTACAACAACTTTATTCTCACAATTGAATCCTCTTCGGACAACATTCAGAATCTTTTAGGGCTTGTCCGTGAGTATGTAGGAAACGTTATTTCACTTGTTACAATCTCATCAATTCTTCTCACTATAGACCCATGGTGCCTTGTGATAATTCTCTTTTTTATCGGAGTATTCACGCCTCTCAGCCGAAAAATCGGCTCACTTCAGATGGGCAGAAGAATTGACAACACAAAATTCCACCGCCGAAGCGACTATTTTCAGCGTATTTTCTACCTGCAGGACTACTGCAAGGAAGTGCGTATGAATGATATTGAAGATTTACTTGTTGACCGCTACAACGATGCGGCAGACGACGTAATCAAAAATCAGAGAAAGTATTGGAAAAAGATTTCCTCTCTTTACTTTGTTCAGGAAACGGGTATACAGATTGCGGGTTTTATGTTTGCACTGCCCCTTTATTTGGGCTACTGTGTGCTTGTTAAGGAAAGCCTTTCCGCAGGCGATTTTGTTGCAGCCTTCAACAGTGCCCATTCAATTGCTATGTCCATAAACTTCCTTACAGTGTGGGCAGTTGCAGTTTTCTCCGAAAGAGGAAAAATGATTGAAAAGTACCGTGAATTCTTAAGTAAAGACTTCAGAATTTCCGACGGTGAAAAGGTTGCTGAGTGCAGTGAGCCAAGGGAAATAAAAATTGAAAACCTTTCCTTTACCTATCCCGGCAACAATGAGCCTACCTTAAGCGACATCAACCTCACTATAAAGCCGTATGAAAAAATTGCTCTCGTAGGCTATAACGGTGCAGGTAAAACAACCCTTACAAACCTTCTTCTCCGTCTTTACGACCCTACAGAGGGAAGCATAAAAATTGACGGTGAGGATATAAGAGAAAACACTCTCGATTCCCACCGTGACAGATTTTCTGCAGTGTTCCAGGACTTCCAGCTTTTCTCCTGCAGTGTAGGTGAAAACGTTGCTCTCAGTGACAGTCATGACAGCGAAAAGGTTAAAGAGGCACTTAAGCACAGCGGTTTTACAAAGGAGCTTAAAAACGGTACGGACAGTGAGCTTTTAAGAGAATTTGACGATGAGGGCGTAATGCTTTCAGGGGGTGAAAGTCAGAAGGTTGCAATTGCAAGAGCCTTTTACAAAAACTGCCCCTACGTTATCCTTGATGAGCCTTCGGCAAATCTCGATCCCATAGCAGAGTACAATCTTAACAGAGCTATGATGGAAGCCGCAGCAAACAAAACCGTAATTTTCATATCCCACCGTCTTTCAACCACAATAAACGCAGACAGAATCTACGTTATGAAAGAGGGCAGGATAATCGAAAGCGGCAGCCACGAAGAGCTTATGAAGCAAAACGGCACTTACGCCTATATGTTCAATCTTCAGGCAGAAAAATATAAAAAGTAATGAAAAATGACCTCTGAACCTTTTGTTAGAAGAGTTCAGAGGTTATTCAGTTATGAAATTTAATCTTTAGCTACTGATAAATCTACACAAAGTGTGTTTTCGTTATTCATCATATAAGATTTCAGTTGACGCATTTCAAGAGGATAAGGCACAAGTATTAATCCTTTTTTTATTTTTTCTTCAATATTAATTGAATTTGATGTGTAATTAAATGATATAGTTAATGCACCGTTGTTTTCTTGCGTCAAATCTACCTTAGTAAGAAATTCTGCTATATAGTTTGGAATTTTGAGACTGAGATAATCACCGATATTTTTGTGATTTGTTATCCAATTAGCACAAAATTCAATACTTTTATAAAAAACGATAGTATAAATAATGTAAAAAACAGTCTTTTCGAAAAACGTGTGTTGAAAAGACTGCTTTTTACTAATTAGAAATCTGACAGACTGCCAATGGCAGCCCTACGGTGTCATTTCGAGCTCGTCGAGGAATCTTTTAATAATCATTGGAAAATATGGAGATTTTATTTTAGTTCAAAAGTTCAAGGATTTCTTTATACTCAGCTTTTTCTTTGAACTCTTCTGAAAGAGGATAGTTCTCTATGTTTTCTTTCATCCAGCTTTTTGCAATAAAGGTACTGCCTAATTCGTGCTTGTCAAAGGTCTTCCCCTCAAAGAGAGTTGAATGAAGTGTAGTTATCCTCGGAAGATTATCAAATTCGATTGCAAGCTCAGCCGCTCTTCTCAGATTATGCAAGGCTTTTTCTTCGTTGCCGCTTTGAAAATAAAAGAAGCCGAGCAAACCGTAACAACGACTCATAACCGTTCTCCACATTCTGCTGTAGTTTCCATCATTATAGATGTAATTGAAAAAATCTTTGGTTCTTTCAGAAATTTCAATCTGATAATCTCTCGAAAATTTAGAGGTTAAATAATGGTCTGCAGAATTGCAATAAAAAAGAAACAGTGACTCTTCAATTGATTCCATCACAATTTTATCAGCATCAGGATGCTCGTGAAGTCTGTATAAATAAAAGTAGTTTTCTCTGCCGTCTCTCATAAGAGGCATTTCTCTTATAACATGCTCATAATCCTCAAAGGTTACCGTGGGATTCTCTTTACAGGCAAGACCACTCATAAAATAAATATAATATCTTTTTGCACAGATTCGCACAGCATCGTTGGTGCAGTTGTTCTGTATATGATTGTAAATAGACATTATTTCTGCTGTGTTTTTCTCAAGTCCCTCCCAATCGTAGAAAATGAGATAACTCATCCACCGTAGCTGAACACGGAAGTCACCGGGATATTTTTCTTTAAGTGCAGTTATAGACTTCAGCATAAGCTTTTCATCAGTATAATTATCGTGCTCCTGAAGCAGTTTTTTTATTTCTTCTTCATCTGTAGCTTTATTTATGCCGAGAAGCTCATCCACACTCACCTTAAAAAACTGTGCAATTACAGGCAGCATTGTTATATCGGGATAGGTGTCCCCTCTTTCAAAATATTAGCCTTGCGGCTTGTTTTAATAAAGATGCTCAAAATCCCCGAAAAGTCAAGTCCCCGAAAAAACAATCACCGCGCCTATTATAAGTAGACGCGGCAATTGATAAATTATTGTGAGCGCTTTTGAATTGGGTGGGGGATCATTGTTGAAAAGCACCAATACTCAAATCAGTTTTTATTGTGTATTTTCTGCCATAATTATCATAAAGAATGATTTTTACATTGTCATTAGGGGAGCAAATCGCAGACATATTTGTCTTACAATAAGCCCTATAAACATCTTGCTTAATTATGTCTATATTTTGCGTTGTTGCTGGTGCCAAATTCAATTCTCTCAAACCGTCAAAATATTCAACATGAAACACATGTGTGTTTATACAATATATAATTTTGGTTATTGCAATTGTTCTGAGTGAATTGTTAGATAGGTAAATTTTGAAACTGGGTACCGTTTCAAAATGAATATGTAATTTTTTTGTTTTGTCCCACAAATTTAACCAAATACCAACAATACCAACAATCGTAGCTAATGTAGTTCCAATTGCAGAAAGTGCAGTCCAATTCATAAACAATCACCTCTATAATCATCCAATGTATTTACTTCTTTACTATTTTTTCTTGCTTTTTATTTTTCTACAAATAGGGCAACCGCTTCCCTTGTTTCTACCTTGTATTATTGCTTGCCATTCATGCCCTTTGCTACACTTCCACCAAACCTTCTTGCC
>JBGVGM010000069.1:0-18121 GCA_045121655.1 Acutalibacteraceae bacterium
TTATGATTAAATTATATCACAAAATACGAAAAAAATCTACGCTTTATGCAGTACTTATGCATTGCGTAGACTTTTTCAGTGCCCTTGATATATCTACACTTTTGACGTTTTGCTCATGGCTATATTTAGATGTTTATGTAGGTGATAAAAGGTTTAGATGTGATAATTATTTTTTAATAGGTGCTCAAGAGTTCGAAATGTTTGTAAAAGAATATCATAAAAATATAGCAAAAAATACATAACACGAGGATATATCAATACTTTCTTGACAGGTGTTAGAAAGATATTTTGGAAATTTGTTTCAAAATCAACAAATGCAGCATTAGAATATGCAACTGCATATACAAATCAATCAGGGGACGGTTCTCTGATTGACAACTAAAAATCAAGTCATCCCACTGAGTTCAGCGGGATGACTATTTCTCATTTATAGAACCATTAAATGGAATTTTGCCTTGTCGCCCCTGAAAGGGGAGATGTCACGAAGTGACAGAGGGGTTAATTCTGCATTTACTTGCTGCATTCCTTCAGCACTTCTTTATTCTTAAGGAAGTAGTCCACAAGTGAAACCACCGTCAGCACAAGTGAAACATAAATCAGAATGTCTTCGAGAATCTTCAGCTGTGCAATATTCAGAAGCAGAACGATGATTGTCACCATCTGAGCAATTGTCTTTGATTTGCCCCACCATGAGGCTGCAACGGTTTTTCCTGTGTCGGCACAGACAAGTCTGAATGCACTGATGATGAACTCTCTGCCGATAATCACAATTGTAATCCAGGCGGGGATAGTGCCGTCTGCAGTAAGGCAGATAAGTGCAGAGCAAACAAGAAGCTTGTCTGCAATAGGGTCAAGAAATTTGCCGAAGTCTGTAACAAGGTTGTATTTCCTTGCGATTGTGCCGTCGATTTTGTCAGTAAGTGTGGCAATTACAAAAACAACAAAAGCGATTATGCTGTTGTAGGCAGTGAAGTCCGTCAGCATAAAAAGCAGAAAAACAGGGACAAGGAAAATTCTTACAAGGGTGATTTTGTTAGCTATATTCATAAATATGTACCTCAGTTTTAATTTTGTACATCATATCATATCAGCTTAAAACAAACCTTACTAATTTGTGAATTAAGATAAAATTAATTTTGAAGAGGTGAGTTTGATGAAGTTGAGCCGAATTCACAAAAAAACTTTCAAAAAATATGAAATATTCCCGAAAAACCCTTGAAAAATCAAAGGAAATAAGTATAATTATAATAACTGTTATAATAATTCTTTATCGAGGTGAACAAAGTTGGCTGTCAGAAATATTGACGAAGCTAAAAAGCTGCAAAGCAGAAACGAAAAACGCAGCGTTAAAAAGACTCATATTGTGATGGCTGCCGCTATGATTCTCCTTTTCGGTACTGCCATTGGTACAACTGCAGTTAATCACGCAAAGGCTGCCGACTATGAAGAGCAGATGAATAGGATTAACTCAGAAGCATATTCAATCAGTGCTGAAAGCGCCGAAATAGCCGAGACGCTGAAAGAAGAAAATCATGACGAGTATTTTGAAAAAGTCGCAAGAGAGCAGTACGGTTACTGTAAACCCGGCGAAAAGGTTTACTACGACTCTGCTTACGGCAAGTAATCTAGGGGGCAAAATCTTTTTATGCTGGAAATTGGCGCAATTGTTGACGGCAAAGTAACAGGTCTTACAGGCTTCGGTGCATTCGTAAGTCTGCCTGACGGTAAAAGCGGTATGGTACATATTTCTGAGGTTTCCGATAACTTCGTAAAGGATATCAAGGAATTCCTTAAGGAAGGTCAGGAAGTCAAGGTCAAAGTGGTTGGCATTTCTCCTGAGGGGAAAATCAGTCTCTCCATAAGAAAAGCCCAGGAGGGCGGCAAGGAAGAACCTAAAAACGCCAGAAAGAACGACAGACCTAAAACTGACAGACCTCGAAACGACAGACCGAGAAACGCCAATGTATGGCAGGGTCAGCCAAAACAAAACAAGGGTGCTATGACATTTGAAGAGATGATGGCTCAGTTCAAGCAGGTCAGCGACGAAAAAATGACGGACCTTAAACGCAATTCAGAATCCAAGCACTCGGGCGGTTACTCACGCAGAGGAAAAAATAATTGACTATAATGGGTTGCCGCGGCAAAGCTTCGGCAATCTTTATTTTTGGAGTGAAGAATATGAAATATCTTGTAATCGGTGCAGGAGGTACAGGAGGGGCAATTGCCGCACACCTTAAAAAAGGCGGTGCAGACGTGTCTGTAATTGCCAGAGGTAAGCACCTTAAAGCAATAAAAGAAAAGGGGCTTACAATAAAAAAGAGTGACAACAATGACTTTACCGTTAAAATTGACGCATACAGCGAAGAGGAATATCACGAAAAAGCCGACGTGATTCTTGTAACGGTCAAAAGCTACAGCGTAGACAGTGTAATTAACCTTATAAGAAAAGCGGCACACGAAAACACGGTAGTTATACCTCTTCTCAATGTTTTTACAACAGGGGAATACCTCAGTGAAAAATTACCTGAGCTTTATGTTGTTGACGGAACAATGTATATTGTTTCATCAATAAAAGAGCCCGGTGTTATTACAATGAATGCCGACATTTTCAGAGTAATTTTCGGTGAACGAAAAGGACAGGCTGCAAAGGATATTCTTGACATAGCCGCTGAGGAAATGCTCCAAAGAGGCATCAACACAAAACATACATCTGAAATCAGAAAAGAAGCACTTCTTAAGTTTTCGTTTGTCTCACCTCTTGCCGCTACAGGTGTTTTCTACAAATGCAGAGCAGGGGATATGCAAAAGGAGGGTGAGGCGAGAGAAACCTTTATTTCTCTTGTCAGTGAGGTTGAGACCCTTGCAAACAGTATGGGCATCAGCTTTGAAGAAAAGCTTGTCCAAAGAAGTCTGAAGCTGCTTCACGCAAGAACACCGGATATGATTGCATCAATGCAGCGTGATGTTGAATCGGGTAAGCAAAGCGAATTTGACGGACTCATACATTCAGTTGCAAAAATTTCAAAAGAAAAAGGATTAGGACTTAAAACCTACGAAATGATATCTGAATTCGGAAAGGAGATACCGTAATGAAAAAAGTATTATCACTCATCCTTGCGCTTGTAATGATTTTCACAGCGTTACCCGTAGCATTTGCGGTGAACACAGAAAAGCCCTTTGAAAACAGTGCTTTTCACGAGGTAGGAGACTATAAGCTTCACTACAGAACATATGAAGCAAAAGGCGAAGAAAAGAATCAGATTATGCTTATTCATGGCTTCTGCCTTTCAACGGCAACCTTTGAAGAACTTGCTGAAATCTACGCTGAAAAGGGTTATAAAACTGTTCTTGTTGATGTGCCTAACTTCGGATATTCCTCAAGAGAAACCGATGAAACAAAGCTTATGGACAGAGAAGATGTAATCTATTCCCTGATGAAAGACCTCGGCGGAACATGGATTGTGGGAGGTCACTCAATGGGCGGCGGACTTGCAATCAATCTTGCTACAGACCATCCCGAAACCGTAACGGGACTTGTTCTCTTTGCTCCTCAGACCTCTTTTGAGGGAAAGGCATCAGATTCACCTTTTGGCACAAAGCCTATGCAGGTTATGATGGAGGTTGTAAGAACAGTAATTCTCTGGTTCCCCTTGGTTATAAGATACGCTCTTGTTGCAGGCTCATTCAGCAGTATGAAGTTTGCAAAGGATTATGACATTACAAAAATCACCGATCCGTTTACAATTAAGGGTACGGGCGCAGGTATTGCAATTATGTCAAGCCACACAAGGGGCAGTGACCTTTCAAAGCTGAAAGAGCTTAAAATTCCCTGCGTAATCGTAACAGCCGACAAGGATATGGTTGCAAGTGGAGAAAACCTTCAGGAAATTATTGACAATTCACCCGAGGGAACAAAGGTAGTAAACTTTGCAGAGGGCGGTCATATGATGATGGAATATAACCCCGTAAAGGCTGCAGAGGAAACCTTACCCATTATGGGTGCTTGCAAGTAAAAATATCATTTCCGGGTTTGCCGAGGGATTTTTACTGTCAAGATTCTTCACTGCGTTCAGAATGACAAGCTGAAGCTTTATAAGTAATTTTGCATTTTGTATTCTGCATTTTGCATTTTATAAAACGGTCAGTTCGAAACCTTCCTGACCTAAAACAAAACTAAAGGAGCATAAAAAATGAATAGTAACAGAAAAACACACAATCTCGTTGTGGGGGGCGTTATTGCTGCGCTTTATGTTGCACTTACTTACGCTCAGGAATTCATTTTCCCCGGCACGGCAACAATGGCAGTTCAGTTCCGTCTGTCCGAAGCACTGACGGTGCTGTCGCTTTTCACCCCGGCTGCAATTCCCGGTCTTACCGTAGGCTGCTTTATTGCAAATTTCACCTCTGTGGGAGCTCTGCCTATGGACGTGGTTCTCGGTACACTTGCATCGTTTCTCGCTTGTCTTACAATGTATGAGCTGAGAAAAATCTGCTTTAAAAATGTACCCTTTCTTTCTCTACTTATGCCTGCAATTTTTAACGGTATAATAATAGGCCTTGAAATTGAAATATTCTTTATTGAGGGTAATTTCCATTTCCTGAGCTTCCTTATTCAGGGCGGATTGGTTGCCTTGGGCGAGCTTGCAGTACTTTTCACAGCGGGTTTACTGCTTTTCAAAATTATTAAAAATAAAAACTTAGAAAAATATCTGTTTTCTATTTAATTTTTTGTTTTGCTCTGCTATAATAGTAGAGCAAATATTTTTTAAAAAAGGAGAGTCTGTTTTACAGACGGAAAATCAAGATGGAGAAAAAGCTTTCCAAACGCCTGTGGTTCAATTTTATTCTCTTTGGATTCATGGGTCAGATCGCCTGGAATATTGAAAACATGTATTTCAATACCTTCCTTTACAACTCGGTTTATGCAGGTGCTTCTCAGGCAGCAGTTGACGGTTCAATTTCCGTTATGTCTGCAATCAGTAAAATGGTAGCCCTTTCAGCGGCAACTGCAGTAATCACCACATTCATTATGGGTACACTCAGCGATAAAATGAGAAAGCGTAAGCTTTTCATTTCCTTCGGCTATATTGCCTGGGGTCTTGTTACAGCTGCCTTCGGCTTTATTTCAAAGGAAAATGTTGCTGCAATCCTCGGTCCCTCAGCTGACGAAATCAGAGTGCTTTCAACTGCAGTGTGGACAGTTATCATAATGGACTGTGTAATGACATTTATGGGCTCAACAAGTAACGACTCAGTATTCAACGCCTGGGTAACAGATGTTACAAATCCCTCCAACAGACCTAAGGTAGAAACTGTTTTTGCAGCACTTCCCATAGTAGCTATGGGTGTTGTAATGGGCGTTGGCTCCCTTGCACAGACAGGTGCAATTTCCTATAAGGTATTCTTCCTTTCACTTGGCGCATTCGTTATGCTTTGCGGTGTGTTAGGTCTCTTCACACTTCAGGATCCCGAATTTACAGAACCCAAGGAAACCAACAGCAGCTATTGGAGCGACCTTTTCTACGGCTTCAGACCTTCAGTTGTCAAAGAAAATGCAGGACTTTACCTTATCCTTGCCGCTTCATGTCTTTACTCAATTGCAGTTCAGGTATTCTTCCCGTATATGCTTATTTACATTCAGTATGTAGTAATGCCGGAAAGTGAAGGCATCAACCTTATGGCTGCTTCTTCACTTGTTCCCATTATTATTGCAGTGGTAGTGCTTGTTGCAGGTCTTGTTCTTCTTATGATTCTTGCAAATAAGAAAAAGGCACTCGCTTATGTCCTCGGAACAGTCTGCTTTATCGTAGGTCTTACCGGCCTTGGTTTTGCAAAGGGACTTGTTCAGGTTGCTCTTGCAGCAGCTCCCACTCTTATCGGTTATGCAGTTCTTATGATTCAGCTTGCAGCTACAGTTAGAGACTTTACACCTAAGGGTAAGTCGGGATTTTTCCAGGGTATCAGAATGATATTCAATGTTCTTCTTCCTATGGTAATCGGTCCTAAGCTCGGCGAAATTGCAAGCGTAAACTCAAATACAACCTACCTTGATGAATACGGTGTTGCACAGATTTGTCCCACATCAGATATGTTCATATATGCGGCAGTTGTAACCGTGCTCGTTCTTGTTCCTCTTGTGATTCTTATTAAGAAAGGCTACCTTAAAAACAACGCGGAAGCAGTAGCAGAATAAGGAGAAGTAAAAATGAGTAAGCTTCAGAAAAAGACTTCCGGCTTTAAAATGTGGACTCTCGTGTGGGGCCTCGGCCTTGCAGGTCAGATTTGCTGGAACATGGAAAATCAGTGGTTCAACACCTTTGTTTACACAAAGATAGGTAAGGACCCATCAATTATTACAGGTATGCTTATCTGCAGTGCCCTTGCAACCACCTTTGCAACATTTTTCTTCGGAACATGGGCAGACAGAACAGGTAACCGCCGTAAGTTTATCTCGATCGGTTATATCCTTTGGGGTATTTTCACAATCTGCTTTGGTCTGACGGAATTTATCAGTAAGGACCTTTATCTCCTTGCAGGAATAAGCGTTGTTGTTGCCGACACCGTAATGAGCTTTTTCGGTTCAATGGGTAACGATGCAGGCTTCAACACCTGGACAACAGATATTCTTACCGATAAAAACAGAGGACAGATTGGCGCCGCACTTGCAACTCAGCCCGTTCTCGGCACAATCCTCGGCACTGTTGTAGGCGGACTTCTTGTAGGTGAAGACAATAATTATATGCGTCTTTTCATTACAATGGGCGTTTTTGTAATTATCTTCGGTATAATTTCACTTCTCTTCCTTTCAAAGGCAGACGACGTTGAGCCGTCCAAAAGAGGAACATTCTTCAAGCAGTTTATCAGCGTTTTCAATTTCAAGAAGTTCTTCCAACTTAAGGAGCTTCTTTGGGTAAACATCACTGTTGCGGTGTTCTTTATCGGCTTTAACGTTTACTTTGCATACATCGGCAACTACATCATTTACTATCTGGGCTACACAGCTGACCAGATGGGAATCATTGAAGCGGTACCCCTTGTGCTTTCAATGCTTACCGCTATTCCCGCTTCAAGGCTCATCAACAAAAATAAGCATGTGGCAGTTTCGATTTTCTCAATTATTATCAATGTTATCGGCCTTATTATTCTTTATCCCGTAACACCTGATATGATTGACAACACAAAGCTTTTCGACTTCAGATTATGGTTCGGAATCTTCCTTGTAGGTGTGGGCTATGTAACAATTCTTCAGACCACAAAGGTTTGGACAAAGCAGCTTTATCCCAAGGACAGCAAGGGTCAGTTTGAGGGAATATGGATTCTCTTCTTTGTGCTCATTCCCATGATAGGCGGTTCGTTTATCGGTGAGGCTGTTGTTAAAACAAGCGGTGAGGTTTTCCGGAATGCAACCAGCGGACAGATGGAGTATATTCCAAACGGAAACATTTTCCTTATAGGTTCAATAATTATTGCGCTTACAATTATTCCACTTCTTGTTACTATGAAGTATAACAAAAAAAGAGTTGCTGAAGAAAGCAACTCAACAGAAGAATAAAAGAGTTTTTGCCACCTCGGAAGAGGTGGCTTTCATTTTCAGTAGGATGAAACGGAAAAAGGGTGCCGATAACTGCATAAAACATTTTTATGCAGTTGACAGAAAGTGAGAAGTTTTCTTTTCAGAAAACTTCTCACTTTCTGTCTGAACAAATTTTTCCGAGAAAAATTTGTTCAATCGGCGCCCGTCGCTCACGGCAAGAAAAAGCCCTTACTGTTCTTGCAGTAAGGGAAATGAATAATTGATTTTCAGTCAAGAATATAAAGTCCCGACTTGAGCCATACGAACTCACGGCCCATAACATTGATGTACTTGTACACCTTTTCGTTAAATACTCTGTAATCTCTTACGGAGTTTGTTTCAATATTAAGTGTACGGATTTTTTTTGATGTCTGGTTGCAGATGAAAAGCTGATTGCCCATAAGTGTAACTGCGCAGGGGCTTTCAAATGCTGTTGTATCGCCGCCGCCCACACGAAGAAGAATTCTTCCGTCACGGGGGGAGTATTTGATTATTGCGTTTTCCTGAGGTACTGCACACCAGATATAAGCACCGTCAACTGCAATATCGCACACTGGTGAGCCGTGGTAGGTGAGGAGAGAGGAAACGTTGAGAGTTCCGTCAGTGTTGAAAATGTTGTATTCTCCGTTTGGGAAAACAGCCATAATTCTGTTGTCGTTGAGAACACCTACGTCGCAGGAAACATAGTCGCCAAGCTGCTCAGAAATATCCTCGTATTCGTAGCCGAATTTCACTTTGAGGAAAACACTCTTTTTAATGTGGGTAAATTTGTCGTTGACAGCATCGTAGCCATAGAAATTTGCCTTAAGTCTGCCGTCGGATGTTGTGCCTTTTGTAGCAAAAACAAAACCCTTTTTAAAGGGGGTAATATTCAAAATCTCACCTGAGAATACATTTTCCATATAAGTCTTTCCTTTCTCATTTCTACATCTATATTTAGCATATACGCAATTCTACATAATATATATAATACAATATTTAGCTCTTAAGGTCAAGTAATTAAAAGGCAATATTTTACATTTATCTTTTTCTTTCGGTAAATTTCAAAAATATTCACCATCTTATTATAATTTACCCGTAAATTTGTTGACAAATCTGAAGATTTAAAGTAAAATAAACTTGATATATATTAAAGAATTTAATACTATATTTTTAATGAGAGATAAATCTATGGAGAAATTGAGAGAATAGATGAAGATCCCATTTGGGAAGCTGTGTCTATTCTCTTTTTAATAATGAAGAAATAATTTTTAAGGAGAAAGCGATATGGCAGAAAAACTCGTACTTGCCCTTGACCAGGGTACAACAAGCTCAAGAGCTATTGTTTTTGACAAAAAGGGTAACATCATTTCAAAGGCACAGAATGAATTTGAACAGATTTATCCCAAGGCAGGCTGGGTTGAACATGACCCTCTCAACATTCTTTACAGTCAGTTCAATTCAATCACAACAGCCCTTCGTTCCCGAAACTTCTCAGCGAAGGATATCGCAGGTATCGGTATCACCAACCAGCGAGAGACAACAATCCTCTGGGACAGAGCAACGGGCAAACCTGTTTATAACGCAATCGTATGGCAGTGCAGAAGAACTGCTGATATGTGTGAAAAAATCAAGGAGGACAAGGTACTCTGCGATTACATCAAGGACCACACAGGCCTTATTGTTGATGCATATTTCTCAGCTACAAAAATCAAGTGGATTATTGACAACGTTCCCGGTGTAAAGGCTCTTGCAGAAGCAGGTCAGCTTCTTTTCGGTACTGTTGAAACATGGCTTATCTGGAACCTTACAGCAGGCAGAACCCACGTTACAGACTACTCAAACGCATCAAGAACAATGCTCTTTGACGTAGATAAGCTCTGCTGGGACGAATATCTTTGCGAAAAGCTCGGTATTCCTATGAGCATTCTTCCTACACCCGTACCCTCAAGTCAGGTTTACGGCTGGGTTGCAAGCGGTATCATCGGTCTTGAAGAGCTTGAAGGTGTGCCAATCTGTGGTGCAATCGGCGACCAGCCTTCAGCACTTTTCGGTCAGGCTTGCTTCAAACCCGGTATGTCAAAGAATACATACGGTACAGGCTGCTTCCTTCTTATGAACACAGGTAATAAGAGAGTTGAATCAAAGAACAACCTTCTCACAGGTGTTGCATGGAGCTATAAGGGCAAAACAACCTACTCAATCGAAGGCAGCGCATTCAACGCAGGCTCAGTAATCAAGTGGCTTCGTGACGAAGTTCAGCTTATTGACAGCCCCAGGAGATGCGACGAACTCGCAGAAAGCGTACCCGATGCAAACGGCTGTTACCTTGTACCTGCTTTCACAGGACTCGGTGCTCCTTACTGGGATATGTATGCAAGAGGTTGCTTCGTTGGTCTTACAAGAGGCGTAAACAGAAAGCATATTGCAAGAGCAGTACTTGAAAGCATTACATATCAGATGACTGACCTTCTTGAAGCTATGAAGGCAGACTCAGGTATTGAAATAGGCGAGCTTCGTGTTGACGGCGGTGCGAGTGTGAGTAACATTATGATGCAGATTCAGTCCAATATGGCACAGACAAAGGTTGACAGACCAAAGACAGTTGAAACAACTGCTCTCGGTGCAGCTTACCTTGCAGGTCTTGCAGTAGGCGTATGGGAAAGCCTTGAGGATATTGAAGCTAACCGTGAGGTTGACAGAGTATTCGTTCCCGAAATGGATATGGAAGAAAGAAACAGACTCTATGCAGGCTGGAAAAAGGCTGTAACAAGAGCCATGGCATGGGAAGAAAAAGAATAAGATGTAAATTAAAGCCAATGCTTTAAATATAAAAAAATAATCAATAAAGATTAGGAGTGATTAACAATGGGTAAGGTAGTACTCGATTGGAAAACAGCACATGACTTCATCAAAGATGCATTTGTAGGCGTAGGCGTACCTGCTGATGAAGCTGAAATCGTAACTGACGTTATTCTTGAATCAGACAGACGCGGTATCGAATCACACGGTTGTAACCGTTTCAAGCCCGTTTACATTGACAGAATCAACGCTGGCATTCAGTTCCCCACAACAAACTTTGAAATTCTTAAGGAAACACCCACAACAGCAGTTGTTGACGGTCACCACGGTATGGGCCAGGTAATCGGCTACAAGGCTATGAGTATGGCTATCGCAAAGGCTAAGGAATACGGTATGGGTATGGTTGCAGTACGTAACTCAACACATTACGGTATTGCAGGTTACTACACCACAATGGCAACAAAGGCAGGCTGCATCGGTATGACCGGTACAAACGCACGTCCCTCAGTTGCTCCCACATTCTCAGTTGAAGGCATGTTCGGTACTAACCCCTTCACTCTCGGTGTTCCTACAGACGAAGAATTCGACTTCAACTTTGACTGCGCTACATCAATCACACAGAACGGTAAGGTTGAATACTACGAAAGAATCGGCGAAGACATTCACCCCGGCACAGTAATCGACAGCGAAGGTAACCCCGTTGAAGGCGACGCAGGCGTTGCTCTCAAGAAGATCCGTCAGGGCACAGCAGCTCTTACAACTCTCGGCGGTATCGGTGAGGCTCTCGGCGGCTACAAGGGCTACGGCTTTGCAATGTTCGTAGAATTCCTTTCATCAATCCTTCAGGACGGCTCTTACGGTAAGGATCTTGACGGTAAGGATGAAAACGGCAACATCAGACCTTATCAGCTCGGTCACTTCTTTATTGCAATTGACACAAATCACTTCATGGGCGAAGAAATTGCAAGAAAGAAGGCAGGCGACATCATTCGTGGTGTTCGTGCAGCTAAGAAGGCTCCCGGCGAAGACAGAATCTACACAGCAGGTGAAAAGGAATACGACATCTGGTGTCAGAGAAAGGACAGCGGTGTACCCATCAACGAATCAGTTCAGGCTGAAATGAACACGGTTCGTGACGACCTCGGTCTCGACTACAAATTCCCCTGGGAAGCATAATTTAAATGCAAAATTCAAAATGCTAAATGCAAAATTAAAGGACACCGAAGGGTGTCCTTTTTTACTCCATCCGTCAAGCTTCGGTTGCCACCTTCCTCAGCGAGGAAGGCAATGCCTGCCCTTTTAAGGGTAGGGGGACCGCTTGCGGTGGAGGTTTTCTAAGCCTCCCTGACGAGGGAGGTGGATTTTTTCGCAGAAAAAATTCAGAGGGAGCTATGTCGCCCCTGAAAGGTAATTCCCCTGTTAGGGGAAATGTCTGCGAAGCAGACAAAAGGGTGCCCGTTTCTGGAAGAAAAGATGTCACGAAGTGACAGAGGGGTCACTTCACACCACCTTATAAATCAAAGGCACCTTCTCCGGATCCTTGTCACCAAGGGAAATCGCCTCAAGGAAACACTTCTCAGCACTTTTAAGTGTCTCAGCCTTGTTTGTGTAAAGAGTAGCCAGTGATTCGCCTTTCTTGCAGAAATCACCCGTCTTTTTGTGAAGAACAATTCCTGCACCGAAGTCGATTGTGTCCTCTTTCTTCTCTCGACCTGCACCGAGAATAACACTTGCCGAACCGATTTTTTCGGCATCCATACTGCTGATATAACCGTCGGTGGGGCAGGGAATTTTTGCAGTAAACTCTGCACCGGGAAGAAGGTCGGTGTTTTCAATCTGCTCAAGATTACCTCCTTGAGAAGCAATAAATTCCCTGAACTTTTCGTAAGCCGCACCGCTACTGAGTGCGGTTTCAGTCTTTGTGCGTGCATCCTCAATTGTTGTGCCTTCACTTAACTTTACAATGTTCGCCGCAAGGGTGAGGCAGACTTCTTTAAGGTCGCTTACATCCTTGCCCTTGAGAACATCAATAGCTTCCTTGATTTCAAGCGCATTGCCGATGCCAAAGCCGAGGGGAGTGTCCATATCAGAAATAACTGCCGCAACTCGTCTTCCTGCCTTCTCTCCGATGTCAACCATCATTCTTGAAAGTGCCTCTGCTTCAGAGGAAGTTTTCATAAACGCACCGCTGCCGTATTTTACGTCAAGAACAATACATTCAGACCCTGCAGCAAGCTTTTTGCTCATAATACTTGAAGCAATAAGCGGCATACAGCCCACAGTTGCAGTTGCATCACGAAGAGAGTAAAAGAGCTTATCTGCAGGGGCAAGATTGCCTGTTTGACCTACAACTGCAATACCGTGCTCTTTTACATTTTCAATAAAGCGTTCAGGAGAAAGAGCAGTGTCAAAACCGTCGATAGCTTCAAGCTTATCGATTGTACCGCCGGTGTGACCCAGACCTCTGCCACTCATTTTTGCAACCTTGATTCCAAGCGATGCAACTATAGGGGTTACAATGAGAGTTGTTTTGTCACCGACACCGCCTGTAGAGTGCTTGTCAGCAGTTACACCGTCAAGGCAGCTTAAATCGAGCATATCCCCCGATTCAGCCATTTTCAGCGTGAGAGTGACAGTTTCTCTGTCCGTCATTCCGTTAAGGTAAATTGCCATTAAAAGAGCCGTAATCTGATAATCCTTGATGTTACCCTTTACGGACTCCTTTACAAAAAACTCTATTTCTTCATCTGTAAGTTCGCCTTTGTCGCGCTTTTTTGCAATAATGTCATAAATACGCATAAGAACTTCCTTTCCTTATCTCTTTGATTTGTCGTACGGTATACCCTCAGCCTTGGGCGCTCTTGAATGTTTTGATGTAAAAGCAAGAACCAAAAGGGTTATAACATAAGGCAGCATACGGTAAAGATTGGTGCTGATAGGGAGCTCAGCAAGTGCAAAAACACCGTCACCGTTTATATCTATTGTAGCATAAGCTGCGGCGATACATTTGAACAAACCGAAAAGAAATGAGGCTGCAGCAATAAAAACAGGGTTCCAGTTGCCGAAAATCATAACAGCAAGAGCAAGAAAGCCGAAACCTGCCACGTCTCCCGTGGCTGAGGCATTTGCTGTCGTAAGGGAGAATACAAATCCGCCCATACCTGCCAATGCGCCTGAAACAGTCACTCCGATGTATCTCATTTTCGTTACGTTGATACCCAGTGAGTCCGATGCGTGGGGATTTTCACCACAGGAACGAAGCCGTAAGCCGAAACGTGTTTTGTAAAGAATAATTGAAAGAATAATATAAATACCGATGCAGATATAAGTTGAAAGGTAGTTTTTTACAAGAAAGGTGTTACTGAAAAAGCCAAGGGTATCACCTGCTTGAAAACCGAAGTCGCTTTTTTTCAGCATAAACCAGCTCGCTGCATCTCCTTCGGTCATTGAAAGCACGTTCTGATTAGTGATGATGCTTATAAAAAACAGAACAAGAGCAGGGGAGAGAAGATTCAGTGACGTGCCTGAGATAGTCTGATTAGCCTTGAGAGTTACTGCCGCAAAGGACAAGAGAAGGGAAAACACAGCCCCTAAAATAGCTGAAACTGCCATAGTCAATATGAGAAGCAACTGAGCGTTTTCCTTCTGAAACCAGTCGAAGGACTGGGAAATGTTGATGAATAATACGCCTATGAAAGCTCCGAAAATCATAATGCCTTCAAGAGCGAGGTTTACAACACCGCTTCTTTCAGCAAAAACACCTGCAAGAGCAACAATCAGCAAGGGTACTGTGTAAATAACAGTTTGTCTTATTAAAAATTCCATTACTCTTCCTCCGGAATATTTTCGTTTTCGGTTTCAATTTCTTTTTTTGCAAGGTTGACGGGAAATGTGGTTGTGCTCTCTTTAGCCTGCCGCTTTCTTGATAAAAGGTTTCTTAAAATAAGAGAAAAAGCACTTATATAAACAATCACAGCTATGATGATATCGGTGACGTATTCGCTGTATGCGGTGAAGTTTTTCAGTTGCTGACCTGCAATTGAAAGTGCCGACATAAAGCAGCCCGAAAAAATTACGCCTATGGGATTGGAGAGTGCAAGAAGCGCAATGGGTATTCCGCGAAAGCCCTCAAAGGGTAAGGATTGATAGGTTGACCAGAAGAATTCAGTGTTTCCCGAAAGATAGTAAAGTGCCGCACCTGCACCTGAAAGAGAGCCTGCGATAGCCATAGCAGTTATGATTCTGTTTTTGCTTTTTATGCCTGCGTATTGGGCTGCAAAACGGTTGCTTCCGCAAGCTTTAAGCTCAAAACCGAAAACGGTTTTTGAAACAAGAACGTAAATAATTACAGCAAAAAGGCAGGAAACAAGAAAGCCCGAATTCAGCTGAGAGCCTGGAAAAAGCTTGTCAAGACCAAGCTTTGCCGTCATTACACCATTAGCTGAGGTTTTCATAATATAGCCCACCTTTCCCGATTCTGCACCGTTTCTGAGAGGGCTGTTTTCAAAAATCCACGTGACGAGATTTGCTGCGATCCAGTTGGTCATAATTGAAGAAAGTACTTCGTTGATGTTTAGATATGCTCTGAAAAATCCGGGAATAATGCCCCATAAAGCGCCGAAAAGCATACCTGATAAAAAGGCGAGAAGCCAGATAAGGGTAGGGTGAATAACGTCAGAGGGAATACTGAGAGCTGTAATAAGAGTTGCCGCCGTACCTATAAGATACTGACCGGGGGCACCTATATTGAAAAGTCCTGCCTTAAAAGCAAAAGCAACCGACAAACCTGTCATAATGACAGGCGTTGCTCTGAAAAGCATATTACCTATGTTGACACCGTTAAAGCCGAATAAAAGCTCACCTGCGTCGGAGCGACCCTTATTGAAAACACCTAGAAAAAGCAGCTTCATACCCTCAAGTCCGCTTTTAATTGTAATGTCACCGTCAAAAAAGGCAATTACAAGTATTATTAAAGCACCCACTGCCACACCTATAAAAATGGACAGAAAGGAAGCGGCAACCTTTCTGAATGAATCGCTTTGAGTAAAATCTGCAACAGATGAAGTTTTTTTACCGTGCATTTTTATCCTCCCTTGCTCCTGACATATATAATCCAAGCTCTTTAACGGTTGTTTCTTCGGGTATAAATTCACCGTTGATCTCGCCCTCGTGAATAACGAGAATTCTGTCGGAGAGATTCATAACCTCGTGAAGCTCAAGGGAAACAAGCAGAATGGCCTTGCCCTTGTCACGTTCTTTGATAAGTTCAGAATGTATGTTTTCAATTGCACCTACATCAAGACCTCTTGTGGGCTGAACTGCAATAATAAGAGCTTTGTCACGGTCAATTTCTCTGCCGATAATCGCTTTCTGCTGATTTCCGCCTGACATACTGCGTACAACAGTTTCTGCACCCTCACCTGAGCGGACATCATAGCGCTCAATAAGGTCAGAGGCGTAATTTCTTACGCTTTCACGGTCAATAAAGCCGTAGTTCTGAAATTCCTTTTTATAATAAGAAAGCAGAACACAGTTGTCCTCAAGGGTAAAATCCAGAATTAGCCCATGCTTGTGTCTGTCTTCGGGAATATGGGATATACCAAGCTCATTTCTGTATCTCAGAGAAGCGTCGGTTATATCCTCACCGAGAAGATCAACTGTACCTTCTTTAGGGCTCACAAAGCCTGTTATGGCACTTATAAGCTCACTCTGACCGTTGCCGTCAATGCCTGCAATACATACAATTTCGCCCTCTCTTACGCTGAAAGTGACGTTTTTAACGCTTGGCTTGTGCTTGTTACGGCTTGATGCAACCGTCAGATTTTTAACCGAAAGAACTTCCTTGCCGATTTTCGGCTTTTCTTTTTTAACGGTCATTTCAACGGGCCTTCCTACCATCATTTCAGAAAGAATATTTTTATCCACGTCCTTTGTATTTACAGTGCCCACATATTTGCCCTTTCGCATAACGGTAACTCTGTCGGAAACTGCCATAATTTCGTCAAGCTTATGAGTAATGAAGAGAATGGTTTTCCCTTCTTTTCTGAAAGAGTCCATCGTTTTCATGAGCTCTTCGGTTTCGTTGTGGGTGAGTACGGCAGTAGGCTCGTCAAAAATCAGAATTTCATTTTCTCTGTAAAGCATTTTAAGTATTTCCGTACGCTGCTGCATACCTACGGTTATATCTTCAACCTTTTTACTGAGGTCAACGTTAAGTCCGTATTTCTGCATTATGCTTTCAATTTTTTCTCTTGCTTTTTTTCGCATAAGAAAACCCGCAACCGTGGTTTCTGCTCCGAGAATTATATTGTCAAGTACGGTGAAAACGTCAATCAGCTTGAAATGCTGATGCACCATACCTATACCAAGGTCAGTGGCATCGTTGGGGTTTTTGATTTTTACCTTTTGACCGTCTTTTCTTATTTCGCCTTTTTCGGGTTCATAAAGGCCGAAAAGCACCGACATAAGCGTACTTTTTCCTGCACCGTTTTCCCCTAAAAGAGCGTGTATTTCGCCTCTTTTAAGCTTAAGGGTTACGTCGTCGTTTGCCTTTATACCGGGAAATTCTTTGGTTATGTTCAGCATTTCAATTATATAATCTTCTTTCATAAAATCGCTCACTTTCAAAAACACAAAGTAAGAATATTAATATTATTCTGTCACTTTAAGTAAGCTTTCATTCATTGATTGAATGTAGTTTTGAAAGATACAAAAATAAATTCAGCGCACAGGAAAACCTGTAACGCTGAATTTTTATAAAGAGAGTAAATCATATAATGTTGAGCTTTACATTTTCAAATTTTTCGTCCTTGAGTCCTTCTTCATAATTGCGGTCAACCTCTATTTCACCGTCTTTAAGCTTTTTGAAAAGCTTTCTGTAATCGGATACTGAGAAATTTTCAAGCTTCCAGTTTTCGGTGGGAAGTCCCACAGCGTCCTCAGCTGCACCGAGAGTGGTAAGCTTGCCGCCGATATCCTTCCATTCATCATTGTTTGCTTTATCGAGTATATAAATTGCAGATTGGCTGATCCCTTTAAGTGCGCTTGTAACAACAGTGTCGGATTTCTTTGACTGGTCAACGTCAACACCGATTACGGCACCGTCGTTAGCAGAGGCTGCAGCAAAGGCAGAAAGGCACATGGCACCGCCGCTGCAGAAAATTACCTCTGTGCCGCCCTCGTACCAACCGCTTAGCATTGTCTGAAGCTCAGCAGACTGTGAAAATGAGGCACCGTATTCCCAGCTGAAATTAACGTCAGCAGTAATGTTCTTTTCCTTGGCGGCATCGTTGATACCCTGAACAAAGCCGTAGCCGAAACGTGAACAGGGAGGATTTGTACCTCCGCCACCACCTGTAAATCCAAGCTTTTTATAGCCGTTCATTACAGCTGCATAACCTGCAAGATAGCCCGATTCCTCTTCTCTGAAGTCAACGGCAGCAACGTTTTCAAGAGGCTCACCGCTGTCATCACCACCCTCATAAAGCACTGTACCGTCGATAAAAACAAACTTTACACTGCCGAATTCCTCAGCAGCCTTTGTAAGGGCTTCCTTTTGTAAAAATCCTGCGCAGACGATTACCTCCGCACCTGAATTAGCGGCAGTTTTCATGGCTTCGTATCTGTCCTCATCGGTTGCCTGGTTGCCGTTTGCGGGCTGATAGTATTTGTAGCTGATTTTGTTATCGTATGCGAACTTTTTAATTCCGTTCCACGTTCCCTGATTAAAGGATTCGTCCTTGAGTGTTCCTACATCAGTAACAAAAG
>JBGVGM010000070.1:0-3701 GCA_045121655.1 Acutalibacteraceae bacterium
AAGCGTTCGGAAGGTAAGCCTTATCGTGTTGCTATATCTCATTCTGCCAAGAAGCTCCTTCGTGTTATTTACACTTTGCAAACGAAGAATATTTCTTACAATACTGACTTGATAAGATAATTTCAACCTATATATTTTTAACGTCCTTGAAATACAGGGCTTGGTTTTCTGTAGCCTTTTTTACCTCTCTAAAAATATTTAAAAAAACGCTTGACTTTTAATAGTTAGTCACCTCGTTTCGTTTATATTATACTCCGAAAAAACGGTTTTTGCAAGACGAAACATTGAAATGAAGGGACACGGGGCGCCGATCAACGATTAAAAACCGTTGGTACGGCAACAAACTTTTCCAAAAAAGAAAAGTTTGTTGCCGTACATAAGAGATTTTTTCAGAAAAATCTCTTATATCGGCGCCCCGGATTTCACCTCCGGCACTCACTAAAAAATGAGGCGGCACAGCCTTCGCTGTGCCGCTATGCAAATTTTCAATTATTCAATTGCTTCGAGTCTTACTCTGAACTCTTCAATCTTTTCCTTGCTGTACATCTTTGAAAGTACAACCATACCCTGATTGGGTGTGAAGCCAAGGCTGAGAGCAAGGTTCTTCATGGGGTGGTTCATAATTTCGGGGCAAAGGTCATCAACAATTTCCATAACCTTGGGGTCCTTCATAAGAACGCTGAATTTTGTGTCAAAAGTATACTTAGGCATAATTTTGTCTCCTTTTCTTAATTTATCTTACACTTTATGTGCTTTACCTAATTCAATACCCTTTTCAAGAGCTTTCATATTAAGCTCAAGAATTTCGGGCTTCTTCTTAGCAAACTTTGCTTCAAGTGAAGCTACAATTGCTTCCTTGCTTACGATGTCTGTTGCACCAACAAGAGCACCGATAAGAACTGTGTTTGCCATTTTTACGTTGCCAAGTTCAAGAGCAACGTCATCAACGGGAACTGCGAGAACTTTTACATCTTCTCTGTCCATACCACTTGCAACACGGCTTGAGTTGAGAACAAGAAGTCCGCCTTCCTTGATATCGTTTGCAAACTTGTTATAAGCCTGCTCGTTCATTGCAACAAGAGTATCGCACTTCTTTGTAAGAGGTGAAATAATCTGGTCATCGCTGATAATAACAGTACATTTAGCACTACCGCCACGCTGTTCGGGACCGTATTCGGGAAGGAAGGTTGAATGCTTCTGCATATCAATAGCGGTGTGAGCGAGCATAATGCCTGCGCTCATAATACCCTGACCGCCTGAACCGGAAAATACAAATGATTTTTTCATTAGTGCTGTACCTCCGTATCCTTATAGATTCCCGGCTTAAAGTACGGGATTGTGTTTGTATCCATATAATCGAGAGTCTGAAGAGGACTCATACCCCAGTTTGTGGGGCAGTTTGTAAGAAGCTCGATAAATGTAAAGCCCTTACCTGCAAGCTGAAGCTCGAAAGCCTTCTTGATACCCTTCTTAGCATCTGAAACACCCTTGGGAGTGTTGAGAGCATATCTAGCAACGAAAGCGGGAGCCTCAAGAGTTGCCAGAAGCTCGCACATCTTAAGAGGATAACCTGTGCTCTGAGGATCACGGCCGAAGGGAGTTGTTGTTGTTTTCTGACCAACCAGTGTTGTGGGAGCCATCTGACCGCCTGTCATACCGTAGGTCTGGTTGTTAGCGAAAATAACTGTGAAGTTTTCGCCTCTGTTAGCTGCAGACATGATTTCAGCAAGACCGATAGCGGCAAGGTCGCCGTCACCCTGATAGGTGAAAACAAGTCTGTCGGGAAGGCAACGCTTGATACCTGTTGCAACTGCAGGAGCTCTGCCGTGTGCTGCACCGATATCGTCACCGTTCCAGCTGTAAAGGTTAAGTGCTGAGCAACCAACTGAAACAACATTGATTGCGTTCTGCTGCTGATTAAGTTCATCAATTGCGTCAGCAACAAGTCTTGTTCCGAGAGCGTGTAAGCATCCCGGACAGTAGCCTGTGGTCATAGGCATAAGTGAAGATGGTCTTTTATAAGCCGGCATGATTATTCTCCTCCCTTCACAATTTCTGCAATTGCTTCATATACGCCTTCATCGTCAAGGAGCATACCGCCTGAACGGCCGTATTCGTGCACGGGGCAACGTCCCTTAACCTGAAGCTCAATATCATCACGCATCTGAGCAGGAATTGTCATTTCTATATCAATAATACCCTTAACCTTGCTGTAATCAAGATTGTTGAGACTTGCCTTAGGGAAGGGATAAAGTGTGATAGGACGAATCATACCAACCTTATAACCCTCTTCGCGAAGATTGTTGATAGCTTCCTTCGCAACTCTTGCCGCAATACCGTAAGCTACTACAACATATTCAGCATCCTCTAAAAGATATTCCTCAACCTTAACGTCACTGAATTCCCAGCCCTTATATGCAAAGCCCTTGAACTTGTTGAGCATTTCGAGAGCGGGTTCGGGAAGAATAGGTGTAATCATGTGGTTATCTGTTCTGCCACCTACTTTTGCAAGGCTCCAATCCTCTGTGTTTTCTGTGCTGAGTTCCTTCATGGGAGGAAGATCAACCTCTTCCATAATTGCACCGAGGCAGCCGTCCATAAGAATAAGAACGGGGTTTCTGTCTCTTTCAGCGTATTCCCATGCGTTGTATGTGAGGTCAACAGCCTCCTGAAGAGTAGCAGGTGCAAACACCATTGTTCTGAAGCCGCCGTGGCCGAGAGCCTTTGTAGCCTGAAGATAGTCTGACTGAGCAGGCTGAATCGAGCCAAGACCGGGGCCGCCTCTTGAAATGTTTACAATAACAGCAGGGAGCTGAGCTGAAGCAAGGTAAGAAATACCCTCAGCCTTAAGGCTGATACCCGGGCCTGAGGAGCTTGTAAGAGCTCTTGTTCCGGTTGCTGCTGCTCCGTATACCATATTGATTGAAGCAACTTCACTTTCGCCCTGAACGAAAGCACCGCCAACCTCAGGAAGTCTCCATGAAAGATATTCGGGAATTTCGTTCTGCGGAGTAATGGGATAGCCTGCGAAGAAACGGCAACCGCCTCTTACAGCAGCTTCCGCAATAGCTTCACAGCCTTTCATAAATCTTTTTTCCATAATCAAGTCTCCTTATCTCTCTTTAGCTGCAACTTCAATTGCACCTTCGGGACACATAAGCGCACAAATTGCACAGCTTGTGCATTTTTCGGCGTCGATGTTTACGGGATAAAAGTGACCTCTCTGAGATCTCTCCTTACCCATTTTCAGAATGTGTTTAGGGCAATACTTGATGCAATATCCGCAGCCCTTACACATCAGTTCATTAATAGTAATCATCTTGGATTCGTCTCCTTTTTCTGTTTATCAAAAGGTAAGTAATAGCCTAATAACCCCACCCTAAAAGAGCAAGGTTATTGAGTATTTTATCATACAATCAGACAAATGTAAACTACAAACGTCAACAATTTGTTTGAATTTACATTTTACTTCATTTTTCTTTCTGCTCTGAGAACTTCGGGATCAGCAGCTGTAAGCTTCATGAAGTCAACCTTCATAAGCGGAGTTTCGGGAAGAGAGTCCATGAAGATAATATCTCTGGGTACATAGAACTTTGAGAAGTTCTCTTCACATTCCTTACAGATTTTTTCCTTGAGCTCTTCTTCGTTTACGCCGTTTACAGTTGTAGCATAAAGACGAACCATACTTCTGCCGTTGTCCC
>JBGVGM010000071.1:0-15331 GCA_045121655.1 Acutalibacteraceae bacterium
TTGAATGTCCTCCTTTTGATTTGTTTGATGCAGTTGGTAGCCGCATCTTTATTATATCAAAAGGAGTTTTATTTTCATATGCAACGCTAAAGCTTTTTCTTTCCCCCCAGCACAGCTGGGGGTTGTCTTTAACAAATCAAAAAGCTCTCTTCAAAAGAAGGGAGCTTTTTTCAGAGTTGAGAGTTAAGAGTTAAGATATGGTGCTTCGCCGATTATATCCGCCTTTACAAACTCAAGACGGACAGTTTCTTTCCGCCCGGTCAGATTGTAACTGTAGGGGCGACCATCGGTCGTCCGATTATAATATTCTCTTTACCCTTTATAACTCAACTGGTTTCGCAGACTATATCTTTAAGAGTGCAAAAATATAAAGGTGCGACCACATCTCAACTCTTAACTCTCAACTCTTAACTCTGAAACGTTTTCGTTTGACACAGCGAAAAAATACCGCTATAATTAAACTATAAGCTTTAAAGGAGTGATTCTGATGGGAATTATTGAAAACATCTACCGTACAAAGGTTTTTGCCCGTTGCGATGATAAGGGTACTGCTTACTACTTTTCAGCAAAGGATTTTGAGGGGCTTAACAGTGTGCCCTATTCCTTCGCTTCCTCAAAGGGTGATACTCTCAAGGGCAATTTCTATTACTACGAAAACCCCATAAAAAACCGTATCGTTGTTTTTGACCACGGCTTTGGCGGCGGCCATCTGTCATATATGAAAGAAATTGAAATGCTCTGCCGTAATGGCTTTCTTGTTTTCTCCTATGACCATACAGGCTGTATGGAATCGGGCGGTGAAAGTGCAAACGGTCTCGGTCAGTCTCTCACCGACCTTAACGACTGCATAACTGCCCTCAGAAAGGAAGAAAAGCTTCAGGGCTACGATTTTTCCGTTATGGGGCACAGCTGGGGCGGTTTTTCAACTCTCAACATTTCTGCTCTGCAACCCGATATAAGCCATGTTGTTGTGCTTTCGGGCTTTATTGCAGTTGAAGCTATGTTTTCGCAGTTCCTTCCCTCAGCTCTGAGCTTTCTTGCAAAGCCGCTTCTCAAGGTTGAGAAAAAATTCAATCCTGAAAGCCTTAAGCATAACGCAGTTAAAACTCTCATAAACACCAAGGCGAAGGTGCTTCTCATTTACTCCGACAACGACCCTGCAGTTAAAAAAGAGATTCATTTTGATGCACTGCAAAAGGGTCTTGCAGGCAAGGAAAACGTTAAGCTTTTGCTCGTTTCAGGAAAGGCTCACAACCCCAACTACACCGAAAATGCAGTTAAGCTCCTCGGTGAATACACTGCTTCACTTATGCAGAAGAACAAGAAGAAGGAGCTTCAGACAGCTGAACACAAAAAGGCCTTTGTAAACTCCTTTGACTGGGACAAGATGACTGAGCAGGACGAAAGCGTATGGAGCGAAATTATAGAAATGCTGAAAAGCTGACAGACTTTTTTGAAGTGTGGAGAGTGAAGAGTGGAGTGTGGAGTTAAGGTCGCGTCTTTATACTTCAGTAAATATAAAGATGTATTCCGCAGAGTGAGTTTTTTGTTAAAGGCAAAGAGTGGATTATAATCGGACTGCCAATGGCAGCCCCTACGGTATCAATCTTACTTGGCAGGTTGAATTTAACACGTTTAACTTCTGTAAAAGTGGATACAATCGGAACGAAGTGACCCTCAACTCCACACTCCACACTTCACTCTCCACTCTATAAAAGAAAAACGCCCTCATGGGGCGTTTTCTTTTATTTGATTTCATCAATTGTAACTGTTTTGAATTCGTGCTTTGAAAGAATGTCTGCAACTTTTTCAGCTTCTCCAACCTGAAGCACCATAAGTGCCTCACCGCTGTTGCTTGAGAAAACTGAGTACATATATTCAATGCCGATGTTTTCTTCAGAGAGTGCTTCAAGAAGGCTGTTAAGTCCGCCGGGTCTGTCGGGAACTGCAACGGCAATTACGGGAGTCATAGCCATAATGAAGCCGTTTTCAAGAAGAACTGCTGAAGCCTTCTGAGCGTCTGCAGGAATAAGTCTGAGCACACCGTAGTCTGCAGTTTCCGCAATATTGATTGCACGAAGGTCAACACCGTTATCTGAAAGCACCTTAGTGATGTTTGAAAGCTGACCTGCTCTGTTTTCAAGGAAAACTGAAATCTGTGTAACGTTCATTGTCATTTCCTCCTTTAAGTCGTTGTCTTATATTTTTCTCTTGTCGATAATTCTTACTGCCTTGCCTTCACTTCTTGCGATTGACTTAGGATCAACAAGACGAACCTTAGCATAAATACCAAGCATAGCCTTAAGGGCTGAAACAAGGTTCTTTTCCATCTCTGTAATCTTACCGAGGGAGTCGGAGAAGATTTCAGGTGTCATTTCAACAAGCACCTCAAGAGTATCGCTGTTGTTTACACGGTCAACGATAATCTGATAGTTTGCGGGATAGCCGTTTTCAAGAAGAACTGCTTCAATCTGTGACGGGAATACGTTTACACCCTTAACAATAAGCATATCGTCACTTCTGCCCATAGGCTTCTTCATCTTGATAAGAGTACGGCCGCATGAGCATTTTTCTCTTGTAAGAATTGTAATATCCTTTGTGCGGTATCTGAGAAGAGGGAAGGCTTCCTTTGTAATTGATGTGAACACAAGCTCACCCTTACTGCCCTCAGGAAGAACCTCGCCTGTGTCGGGGTCAATAATTTCAGCTACAAAGTGGTCCTCGTTAATGTGCATACCTGTCTGCTCACTGCATTCAAATGCTACGCCCGGGCCGCTTGTTTCTGTAAGGCCGTAAATATCGTAAGCCTTGATTCCCAGATTCTTTTCAATGTCACGGCGCATTTCTTCACTCCACGCCTCTGCACCGAAGATACCTGCCTTAAGCTTGATTTTATCGCTGAGGCCTCTTTCGTGAATGCTTTCTGCAAGATAAGCAGCGTAAGAGGGTGTGCAGCAAAGGATTGTAGCTTCAAGGTCTGTCATAAACTGAAGCTGACGGTCTGTGTTACCTGATGACATAGGAAGTGTAAGACATCCTACCTTATGGCTGCCGCCGTTAAGTCCGGGACCGCCTGTGAAAAGGCCGTAGCCGTAAGCTACCTGACAAACGTCCTTGTTTGTACCGCCTGCAGCAACAATTGCTCTTGCACAGCAGTCCTCCCAGAGGTCAACGTCGTGCTGGGTGTAGAAAGCAACAACTCTCTTACCTGTTGTGCCTGATGTTGACTGAATTCTTACGCAGTCTTCAAGGGGCTTGCCCTTGAGGCCATAGGGATAAGCATCTCTAAGGTCGTCCTTTGTAAGGAAGGGAAGCTTGTGAAGGTCGTCGATGCTCTTGATGTCGTCGATGGTAACACCGTGGTCTTCCATCTTTTTACGATAGTAAGGCACGTTTTCCCACACATGTTTCATCTGCTTCATGAAGCGTTCATTCTGAAGAGCTTTCATCTCTTCTCTTGGCATACACTCCATTTCTTTCTGATAATAATTTACCATTTGTTCATCTTCTCCTTTTTAAAACAACTGATGTTGCTAAAATTTAATAGATTAAAAATTACATTTTGCCAAGGCTGAAGGCTTTTTTATTAAGTTCAAGAAATTTTGCGGGAACGCTTTTTTGGATGGCGTCCATCCACTCTTCGTCAGTGAAGTCAAAGTATTTTGAAATTCTGCCGAGAAGAACAAGGTTTACTGCCTTTGATGTGCCTGCTTCTTCTGCAAGGCTGAGTGCGTCAAAGGCTTCAATATTGATACCCTTTTCAGCGATTTTTGTGCTGAGGTTTTCGGGATATTCTGCTGTGCCTGTAATTACGGGCATAGGATTTATCTGCTGAGTGTTGGTTACGATTGTGCCGCCTTTTTTAAGGTATTCTACCCAGCGTGCAGCTTCAAGCATTTCGAAGGAGATAATAAAATCTGCCTCGCCCTTGTCAACAACGGGTGAATAAACCTTTTCGCCGTATCTTACATAAGTTACAACACTGCCGCCTCTCTGGCTCATGCCGTGTACTTCGCTTACCTTTACATCGTAGCCCTTAGTAAGAAGGAGTCTGCCGAGAAGCTTACTTGCAAGAAGTGTACCCTGACCGCCGACACCGACAATCATAATATTCTTTGTTTTCATGCTGTAACCTCCTTCTTTTCAATTGCGCCCACCTTGCAAAGCTGTGAGCATACGCCGCAGCCGGTGCAGAGAGTTGAATCAATCTGAGCCTTGTTTTCAACCATACTGATAGCAGGACAGCCGATTTTCATACAAGCCTTACAGCCAACGCACTTATTTGCGTCAACCTTTGTAGCACCTGCGTGCTTGACATATTTAAGAAGAGCACAGGGTCTTCTTGAAATAATAACCGAGGGCTCGTCGGTTGCTGTTTCCTCCTTGATTGCCTTTTCTGTTGCGGTAAGGTCATAGGGGTCAACAACCGTAACTCTCTTTATACCTACTGCCTCGCAGAGAGTTTCAAGGTCAATTTTTGCTGCAGGGTCACCCTTAAGGTTAAGTCCTGTTGTGGGATTCTGCTGATGGCCTGTCATACCTGTAATTGAGTTGTCAAGGATAATAACAGTTGAAGCTGAATCGTTATATGCAATATTGATAAGACCTGTAACACCTGAGTGCATAAAGGTTGAGTCGCCGATTACGCAAACAGCCTTTTTGCCGCCGCTTGCCTTGTTGAAGCCGTGAAGACCCGAAACAGAAGCACCCATACAGATTGTTGTGTCAATTGCTGAAAGAGGTGCAACTGCACCGAGAGTGTAGCAGCCGATATCGCCCATAACTGTAAGCTTATTCTTTTTGAGTGTGTAGAAAAGTCCTCTGTGGGGACAGCCTGCACACATTACGGGAGGTCTTACGGGAATAGCTTCCTGAAGCTTATCATATTCGTTAACAGCCATTGAAAGCTTTTCTGCAACAAGGTTCTGGCTGAATTCACCGATATTGCTGAAAATCTCCTTACCAACAGCCTTTACACCGATTGAAAGACAGTGGTTCTGAATAACACCGTCAAGCTCCTCAACAACAATAACTCTGTCAACGCTCTTTGCAAAGCTTTTGATTTTTTCAACAGGCATGGGGTTAATCATGCCAAGCTTAAGAACGCTGTACCTGTCACCGCAAACCTCTTTTACATACTGATAGCTTGTGGATGAGGTGATAATACCGATACTGCTGTCGGTGCCCTTTTCGATTCTGTTGATTTCGCTTGTTTCAGCAAACTCAATAAGTGCCTTTGTTCTTTCTTCTACTATGGGGTGACGCTTTTTTGCGTTACCGGGCATCATTATGTATTTTCCGCCGTCTTTTTCATAGGGCTTGTCCTCGGGAAGAACTCTTTCGCTTTCTTCAATAATGCTCTGTGAGTGTGCAACTCTTGTGCACATTTTAATAAGAACGGCTGTGTCGAATTTTTCTGAAATTTCGTAGCCGAGCTTTGCAAATTCAATTGCTTCAGCTGAATCTGAGGGCTCAAGCATAGGCATTTTTGCAGCAATTGCATAGTGCCTTGAATCCTGCTCGTTCTGTGATGAGTGCATTCCTGCGTCATCGGCAACGGCAATAAGCATACCTGCGTTTACGCCTGTGTATGAAATTGTGAAAAGAGGGTCTGCTGCAACGTTAAGACCAACGTGCTTCATTCCGCAAAAGCTTCTTTTACCTGCAAGACAAGCACCGAAAGCACTTTCCATGGCAACCTTTTCGTTGGGCGCCCATTCAGCGTAAATTTCACTGTACTTTGCAGCATACTCCGTAATCTCTGTACTGGGTGTGCCGGGATAGCTTGAAACAAATGAGCAGCCTGCCTCATAAAGGCCTCTTGCCAATGCCTCATTTCCGAGCATAAGTTTTTTCATTTTATAAACCAACTCCTTAATTCCTCTGTTTTATAATTCTTTTGTTTTAATATCAATCATCAATTGCTGTTTTAACCGTAACGGTAACCGTTTTATCGTAGCAGGAGAAGATTTCATCAACCTTTTCCTTCTCAGGCGGCTTTGAAACAAGGGAAACTACGGGAACGATTATAAGTCCCATAATCATACAGAAAGCACCTGCGTTAATGGGTGAGCGAAGAATTGCCGGGAAAAATTCCTTAAGCGGTGAGATAATTGCTACCATAAATACGCTTGAGAAAATGAAGCTTACCCAGCATGAAAGCTTTGTAGCCTTTTTCCAATATAAACCGTAAAGGAAGGGAGCAAGGAAAGCACCTGCAAGTGCGCCCCATGAAACACCCATAAGCTGTGCGATAAAGGTTACGCTTGATTTGTACTGTACAATAGCAAGAACAACTGAAATTCCGATGAAAACAACAATAAGTATTCTCATAATGAGAAGCTGTCTTTTTTCATCCATTCTTATTTTAAGACTATCTTTCAAAAAGTCAAGAGTTAATGTTGAACTTGAGGTAAGAACAAGGGAAGAAAGTGTGCTCATTGACGCTGAAAGAACAAGAATAATTACAATTGCAATAAGAATTGTGGGAAGACCTGAAAGCATTGTGGGAACAACTGAGTCATAGCCGTTTGCCGCAATATCAATTTTGTCACTGTAGAGTCTGCCGAAGCCACCCAGGAAGTAGCAGCCACCTGCAACAACAAGAGCAAAAATTGTGGAGATAATCATGCCCTTATTGATAGCCTTTTCGTTTTTGATTGCGTAAAACTTCTGAACCATCTGAGGAAGTCCCCATGTGCCGAGAGAGGTAAGAAGAACAACACCGAGAAGGTTTACGGGGTCAGGGCCGAAGAATGAAGCAAACACACCCGGTGTTTCGCTTACTGTGGGGTCGCTTACCTTTCCGAGAGCATCAAGTGCCTGGAGGAAACCACCGTTGCTTTTAAGCACCGCATAAATTACTGCAGCGATACCGAAGAGCATAATGATACCCTGAATGAAGTCATTGATTGCTGTTGCCATATAACCGCCTGCGATTACATAAACGCAGGTAAGAACTGCCATAACAATTACGCAAACTGAGTAGTCAATGTCAAATGCCATTCCGAAAAGTCGGCTGAGACCGTTATAAAGTGATGCTGTATAAGGAATAAGGAAAATGAAGATAATTGCTGATGAAGCAAGCTTAAGACTTTTGCTGTCATAGCGTTCAGAGAAAAACTGAGGCATTGTTGCCGATTTAAGGTGCTGAGTCATAACTCTTGTACGTCTGCCGAGAACTGCCCAGGCGAGAAGCGAGCCTAAAAGTGCATTACCGATGCCTGCCCAGGTTGCAGCCACACCGTATTTCCAGCCGAACTGTCCTGCGTAGCCTACGAAAACAACTGCTGAGAAATAAGATGTGCCGTAAGCGAAAGCTGTAAGCCAGGGGCCTACACTTCTGCCGCCGAGAACAAAGCCGTTTACGTCGGTTGCATTTTTTCTGCAGTAAAAGCCAACACCGAGCATTACAGCGAAAAATACTACTAACATTGAAGCTTTAATTAACATATCCATTTTGCATTACTCCTTTTCGTCAGTTGTTTTACTCCCTCAGTCACTTCGTGACAGCGTAACACGCCCGTCCCCCTTTGTCTGCTTTGCAGACATTTCCCCCACCCTGTGGGGGAATCGACCCTCAAGGAGGGAGTGCCCAACATTCGCGATATTTATTTGATCTGCGCTTCTACAAGGCTGCCCTGACAGTACTTCTTGCGAAGAACGGGCTTTTCAATTTTGCCTGTGGGATTTCTGGGCACCTTTTCGAAGATAATCTTTCTCGGACGCTTGTAACGGGGAAGCTCCTTGCAGAATTCGTTGATTTCGTCCTCTGTACAGCTTACGCCGTCCTTGAGTTCAATAATTGCAAGGGTCTTTTCACCGAGACGTTCATCGGGAATACCGATAACTGCAACGTCCTTGATTTTTTCGTGCTTACGAAGAGCATCTTCAATCTGTACGGGATAAATATTTTCACCGCCTGAGATAACAACATCCTTTTTACGGTCAACGAGATAAATGAAGCCGTCTTCGTCCTCGCGGCCCATATCACCGGTGTAGAGCCAGCCGTCTTTAAGCACTTCGTTTGAAGCCTCTTCGTTTTTGTAGTAGCAAAGCATTACGCCGGGGCCCTTGACAATAAGCTCACCGATATCGCCCTGAGGTACTTCGTTACCTTTTTCGTCAACAATTTTAGCTTCCCAGAGGTAACCGGGCTTGCCGATTGCGCCAACCTTGTGGATGTTTTCAACGCCGAGATGTACACAGCCGGGGCCGATTGATTCGGAAAGACCGTAGTTGGTGTCGTACTGATGAGTGGGGAAAATGTTCATCCAACGCTTGATAAGGCTGGGAGGAACAGGCTGAGCACCGATGTGCATAAGTCTCCACTGTGAAAGGAGATAATCGTCAAGGTTTACCTTTCCGCTTTCAATTGCGTCAAGTAAATCCTGCGCCCAGGGTACAAGAAGCCACACGATTGTACATTTTTCTTCCGTTACTGTACGGAGAATCCATTCGGGCTTTACACCACGGAGAAGAACTGCCTTGCTGCCTGAAAGAAGGCTGCCGAACCAGTGCATTTTTGCACCTGTGTGGTAAAGAGGAGGAATACAAAGGAACACGTCGTCCTCAGTCTGTCCGTGGTGGTTCTGCTCTGTCTGACAAGATGCAACGAGAGCTCTGTGGTTATGTAAAATCGCTTTCGGGAAGCCTGTTGTGCCTGAGGAGAAGTAAATTGCTGCGTGGTCATCTTCCGTAAGCATAACGGGAGGAGCAATTGATGAGCAGTAGTTCATCATCGCGCAGCAGTCCTCACTGTAAGAGGGGCCGTCCTTACCAACATAGAACATTGTCTTTACATTTGGTACATCGTTTACGATTGAGTCGATTCGTTCAATGAATTCCTTGCCGAAAATAAGGATTTCGCAGTCTGCAAGGTCAAGACAGTACTTGATTTCGTCCCCTGAATAACGGAAGTTCATAGGTACTGCGATGCAGCCTGCCTTGAGGATACCGAAGTAAAGGGGAAGCCATTCAAGAGAGTTCATAAGAAGAATTGCAACCTTTGTGCCTCTTTTGAAGCCACGGCTTAAAAGAAGGTTTGCAAAGCGGTTTGCACGTCTGTCAAAGCTCTTCCATGTCATTTCACGGCGGTAGGGTGTGCCTGCGTTTGCGCTTTCAATAAGACTTGCCTCTCTCCAGGTTACTGCGCTGTCACGCTCCTCTGAGGGATTAACCTCAACAAGAGCAATTTCTGCACCCTTAAGTCGTGCGTTGCGTTCAAGAAAATCTGTAATTACCATTTTTTGTCTCCTTTTAACGGTTGATATATTTTTAAGTTTAGTGATAACGTTTTTAAGAGTTGAGAGTTAAGAGTTAAGAGTTGAGATAAGGGGAGCTACGCTCCGATTATAATAACCCCTCTGTCAACTCCGTTGACATCTCCCCTTTCAGGGGCGACAGGAAATGTCGTTCAAATAAAAAAGGATAAATACTTGTCTCCCCTGAAAGGGGAGATGTCAAAATTGCCAAACAATTTTGACAGAGGGGTCTTAAAATCTACTCTTTACCCTTTTATACTTTAATAAATTCCGCAGACTATATCTTTCTGTTTGCAGAAAGTGAAGGTGCGACCACATCTTAACTCTCAACTTTTAACTTTTAACTCTCAAAAGAAAAGCCCACGCTTTTCTTTTGAAAAAGCGAGGGCGAGAATTATCCCGTGGTACCACCTCAATTATTGCCCTTAGGCAATCTCTCAGGAACAGCTGTATCGGGCATACCCGGTTTCGCCTACTGATTTTCACGTTCAGCAAAACTGCTCAGAAAGGTAATTCGCACAAAGGGCTTTTCTCCGTCTTGCACCACCCGACGGCTCTCTTTGGAAGTTCCCTATGCACTACTGAATTTCGTCGTAGCGTTGATTTTATTGAATATGCTCTGTATTTTATCACTTTAAAGCGTCAATGTCAATAGGTTTTTGCAATTTATTTGTTTAAAGTGTAAAAATATGTTTAATTGACATCGACCAGCAATTATGGTATCATAAAATTAGTATAATACTATATTATATTTGCTTGAAACGGAGTGAGACAAAATTAGCAAGATTAACTCTGTTGTTACACATAGGTCAACCTGAAAGGAATTTAATAATGAGAATCAAATCAAAAACTTTCGCAGCTTTTTTGTCGGCAATAGCGTTTATCCATGCATTTTTAGTTTCTTTTATTTGTGACGATATTATGTTAAAAAAATTCAGTAGCGACTCTGTCTGGGTTGATTGTGAATTGTCTTGGGTTGTTGTTCTGCCTGTTATTGTTGCCGTTTTTATCAACCTTTTATATCATAACCGCAAAGAACAAATCATTCAAAAAACGCAAGCAATATGTCTGTCTGTGATTGTTGTAGTCTGCATAGCTTTTCCTTATGCTTTTACAACTGCAAGGTGCGAAACTTCAGTTGACGGTGTTACAGAATACTACATCACAAATAAAGTTGTCGCCACCCACAATATATCAGAAGCAAAAGAAGCAAATATGTACTTTGGTGCATCAAAAGATGGTTCCTATTTTTTTGACTATGAAATCGTCTTTAAAGACGGATATACTCATCGGTCACAAGCCGCTGAAAATGAAATTTGGTGGAATGTTTTTGAAGGAATTGATTCGTATTTACAAGAAAATCACATTCCAAAATATGTGTATAGCAAAGAGCTTCTTAAAACAATTTTAGAACAAGGTTATGATTATTCCGGCGTTATTGAACATAAAGAAATTGTTGAAAAAATGATAGAAAATGCCGACATTTTGCCAATTTAAAAGGACCTGATAAAATGACAGACAGATATATAGTTTTTGACGTTGAAACACCGAACTCACGGAACAACCGTATGAGTGCAATAGGTATAACCATAATTGAAAACGGCGAAATTATTGATGAGTTTTACTCCCTCGTGAACCCTGAGCAGGAATTCGATTACTTCAACATAAAGCTGACGGGAATAACCCCTGAAATGGCTGAAGAAGCTCCCACCTTTCCCGAAGTGTGGGAGAAAATCGGCAGTATAATGGAAAGCGGTATTCTTATTGCCCACAATGCTCCCTTTGATATGGGGGTACTGCAAAAGTGCATAGACTACTACGGCATAGAAACGAAGTCCTCCTTCCCCTATGCCTGCACCTGCAGAATGGCAAAAAAGTGTATGCCCTCATTAAAAAGCCACCGACTTAACAATCTGTGCGATTATCTGGGCATTGACCTTGACCACCACCATGCAGGCAGCGACAGCACTGCCGCGGCAGAGATTCTCCTTTTCCTTATGGATAACGGAATTGAGCCAAGGGAGTTTGTTAAGATAAAAGAAATTTAATCTATTAAAAAGTATAGCTCTGTAGCGTAACAGTTACAGAGCTTTTTTGTTGACAATATTTTGCAATCTATTCTATAATTCGCTTTCAGGTGTTATCCAACCCCAAGGATAGGCGGTTCTGCCCTCTCTGTCTTCTTTTATGCCCGTAGGTCTAAGCGGAAGAAGGAGGGATTTTATGGATGCAAACATTATCATTCTTGTACTTATTTTACTTATGATAATAGCCATAAAAAAGTGACCGCCCAACGTCCAAATTGATGCGGTCACTTTTTTGACTTAATTCATGAGGGCAGCTAACCTATCCGGATAGTACCTCTTTCATTTTTATTATACTCACAGCCCCCCATTTTGTCAAGACAGTTTTTTCTCTTTCCTATTCGTCAGTTGTTTTGCATTTTGAATTTTGCATTTTGCATTTAAAAATTCTTGACATCTCCCTTTTTCGGTGCTATACTGTTTTTGCAACTGAATATTACTGGGGGTGCTGATTTTTCGGCTGAGATTATACCCATAACCTGATTCGGATAATACCGACGTAGGCTAAGTAGTTAAAACGGTCAATTTTACCACCCTCTTTTTAAGGGTGGTTTTTATATTTTATCCCGGGAAAATATAAGAAAGGACCTCTTCCGGCAATATTGAGTTACAAAGAAAACTAAATTTCTGAAAGGTTGTGCATTATTATGACAGCAAGCGTAGCAATTCAGGTGCTCCCCCAGACAAATGACACCGACGAACTCATCCGTATTGTAGACGAGGTTATTGCATATATAGCCTCAACGGGATATAACTATTACGTTGGCCCCTTTGAAACAACAATCGAGGGCGACAGCTATGATGAGCTTATGGAAATTGTGACAAACTGCCAGAAGGTTGCTATCAAGGCAGGTTGTCCCTCAGTTTCAGCTTATGTGAAAATCTGCTACAAGCCGGAAGGCGGTGTGCTTACCATTGACAAAAAAGTTTCAAAGCATCACAAATAAAATTGCGCCTTTTGTATCAGTAGGAATTATCCTTTGTCTGTGGCTCTTTCTTTCCGAGGGCGGATTCATACCAAAATATATGCTGCCCTCACCTATTGAGGTAGGAAAAGCCTTTGTAAACGACTTTCCTCTTCTTATGGAGCATCTCAGAATTACTCTCAAGGAGGCTCTTTACGGTCTTTTAATCGGTACCGGCCTTGCCTTTGTCTTTGCCGTACTTATGGACAGATTTGAGTTTCTTTACAAGGCGTTTTATCCCATACTCGTCATAACCCAGACTATACCTACAATTGCGATTGCGCCTTTGCTGGTACTTTGGATGGGCTTTTCGGTGGCGCCTAAAATCACTCTCGTTGTGCTTACCACCTTTTTCCCTATAACCATTTCTCTGCTTGACGGCTTTAAAAGCGCCGACAAGGACGCTATGGGGCTTATAAGAAGTATGGGGGGAAACAGACTTACCGTTTTCCGTCATATAAAGCTCCCCTCAGCAACGGAGCAGTTCTTTTCGGGGCTTAAGGTTTCCGCATCATACGCAGTTGTAGGTGCCGTTGTTTCCGAATGGCTTGGCGGCTTCGAGGGTCTTGGTGTATATATGACGAGAGTTAAAAAGGCGTATGCATTTGATAAAATGTTTGCTGTTATTATCCTTATTTCTGCAGTGTCACTTCTTCTTATGGCTTTTGTGGCTTTGCTGAAATTCCTTGCACTTCCTCACAAAAGGAAAGAGATAAGAAAGGATAATATTATGAAAAAAATAATTGCAATTGTTATTGCCGTTGTACTCACCTTCGGGCTTGTTGCCTGCGGTGAAAAAATCAAAAACAGTGAAGATCCCTCTGAAATCACCCTTTGCCTTGACTGGACTCCCAACACAAACCACACAGGCTTTTTCGTTGCGGACAGCTTAGGCTACTACGAAGAAGAGGGCATTAAAATAACCATTGTTCAGCCTCCCGAAAACGGTGCAGAGCTTATGGTAGCCTCAAATCAGGCACAGTTCGGTATCACCGCTCAGGACTCAATCGCTCCCTCCTATGCATCGGAAAATCCCCTTGAGGTAACGGCTGTTGCTGCCCTTTTACAGCACAATACCTCAGGTATTATCTCCCGTAAGGGCGACGGCTGCACTTCTCCCAAGGGACTTGAGGGCAAAACCTACTCCACCTGGGACAGCCCCGTGGAAAAGGCGATGATTGCCTATCTTATGGAAAAAGAGGGTGCCGATTTCAACAAGGTAAACCTCATTCCCAACGTAATCACCAACGAGCCTCTTGCACTTAAGAATAAGGACACCGACGCCATCTGGATTTTCTACGGCTGGGGCGGAATTCAGGCAAAGGTTGACGGCGTAGAGTGTGACTACTTCCACTTCCGTGACATTGACGAAGTTTTCGACTACTACACTCCCACCCTTATTGCAAACGACGGTTTTCTTAAGGAAAGCCCCGAAACCGTCAAAGCTTTTCTCAGAGCTACTGCAAAAGGCTACGAATATGCTGCCCAAAATCCTGAAGAGGCCGCACAGATTCTCATTGACGGCGATACAACAGGCTCTCTTAAAGGTTCAGAGGAGCTCGTAACAGAAAGTCAGAAGTGGATTTCCAAAGAGTACATCTCCGACGCACCCTGTTGGGGATACATTGACGAGGAGCGTTGGAACGGCTTTTACGGCTGGCTTTATGAAAACAATCTTATTTCAAAGGATCTTAAGGGCGTTGGCTTTTCAAACGATTATCTGAAGGTTGAATGATTTATGTTAAAGTTAAAAGCAGAAAATATTACTAAAAGCTTTGAAGGCGAGGAGATTATAAGGGATGTTACCGTTGAGCTGAATGAAAAGGAGATTGTTTCTCTTTTAGGTGTCAGCGGTGGCGGTAAAACAACCCTTTTCAATGTGCTTTCAGGCCTCAACTTACCCGACAGCGGCAGAGTTTATCTGCAAAACGAGGACATAACGGGAAAGCCGGGAAAAATCAGCTATATGCTTCAGAAGGATTTGCTTCTCCCCTATTACAGAGTGATTCACAACGTGTCTTTGCCTCTCATAATAAAGGGTGCAAAAAAGAAAGATGCATACAAAAAAGCTATGGAGCTTTTCCCCTTTTTCGGCCTTGAGGGTGCAGAAAGAAAGTTTCCTCACCAGCTTTCAGGCGGTATGAGACAACGGGCTGCCTTTCTTCGCACCTATCTTTCCTCTGAGGGTGTGGCACTTTTAGATGAACCCTTCAGCGCCCTTGATACTATAACAAAGGCGTCTGTCCACGAGTGGTATCTGAAAATTATGAGTGAGATTGACCTTTCAACTCTTTTTATCACTCACGACATTGACGAGGCGATTCTCCTTTCCGACAGAATCTACATTCTTTCGGGAAAGCCCGGCAAAATAACTGAGGAAATCAAAATCGATTTGCCGAAGCCGCGTAATAATTCTCTGCTTCTTACAAGCGAATTCATAGAGTACAAACGTATGATTTCAAAAATTATTTCTGAAAGTTAAGCTTTGCCGTCGCATTTTGCGGCGGCTTTTTTTGCATATAAAACAAAAATCGGGACAGAATATTACGGGTGATAATTATGGATAAAAACACGAAATATATGAAGCAGCCCGACCCCTACAACTTTAAAGAAACGGGCGAATTCATTGAGGAATACCTGACAAAGCCCAAGAAAAAAGAGGCTGAAATCAAGTCTGAAGAAAAGAAGAAAAAATAAAGGGAGCAAATAGCGGGTGCTCGTAAAACAGTTAAACTAAAAATTTAACTATTTTACGGCATCTGTCAGACGGGGTTGGCTAAACAAAAGTTAGCGATACTTGGTTTGATAACCGAGTATCGCTTCTTTTTTTACCCGTAAAACGCTTTTGTGGAGGTACATATGATGCAAGAACTGAACTATATCCGTTGCGGTGATTACTATATTCCCGATATTCGCTTACCGGAGGAAAGCAGACCTATTGGTCGTTGGGGACGCATACACAGAGATTATATCAAGGAACACAACCCCATCCGCTTCGACGATCTATGTCTTGGCGGCG
>JBGVGM010000072.1:0-25925 GCA_045121655.1 Acutalibacteraceae bacterium
TGATATTCATTTGTTACTTAAACTACGCAATATAGTTTGATATCATGTCCTCAAAAAATTCAACTATAACCTCAACATCTAATTCCTTTGTTGTACCATTATATATCGAAACTATTGCTCCCTCTTCGTTATACTTAATCACTATTTTTTCATGCAAGCTATTAGAACGTATTAAATATTCGAATGTGATGTTTGCATATGATTCACCTTTCGAAGCTGGATTATAATTGATTGGTATATATATATCATCAAAACTATTAGAATACAAGTAATGGGCAGAATCATTATCAACATTAACACTTGTGAAATTAACTCCATCTTTTGACTTTAAAGTATATTCTTTAAATAAAACATTTAAAAAATCAATTGTTGGGTACTTTTGCAACATAATTTGTAATGCAGTTAAATAAATTCTACTGAATTCATTTACCAAAAGTTTATTGTGCTTAAGTTTTTCAATAAAATTAATTCTCCTCTTTTCTATAGCAACCTCAACAAGGTGCCTTTTTTGCTCATCCGTTGGAATATTTTTTTCATTTAAAATATTTTCAATCATTGCTATCAATTGATTATAACTACACCTTTCATTTGGATTTATCTTCAAACAAGCTGATATAATAATATTTGCGGAAACAACAAATGGATCATTTGGAAATTTTCTTGTTAAATCAAAATCATCTGCAAACCAAAAGTTTGAAGGAAGCAATGCATTTTCAACACCATTTATCATCCACCAAATAATCTTTCCAACAGAAAAAATATCACCTTTTTCCGTAACGTTTTCAACTCTTCCTATTTCATATTCAGGTGCAATATACATTCTAGCCCCAACGGCGGTTATTTCTTGAGTTAATCTCTCTTCATTATCTTTCAGAAAACAAATACCAAAATCAGTAAGGAATAACTCATAGCTATTATCCGTTTTCAAATATAAAATATTTTCAGGTTTCAAATCTCTATGGTAAATTGCTGGTGTATTTTCAGACAATACCTCTAGTGCTTTTATTACAGGAAGCAATAAACTCAAAGAGAGTTTCACATTTCCTTTTAGCATATCAATTAAATCAGATAAACATCCATCATATTTTTTCATAATTATCGTTGAATTTTCAGGATGGTTTTCATCCAATTCAACAGATATTATATCAACTATGTTAGGAATATGTTTAGAAGCCAACTCATTCATTACTTCTACTTCACGTTTAAACCGTTCTATTTTTTCTATGCTAGATCTATTTCTCAATATTTTGGTAGCAGTTAAATTGTCGTCACTAAAATATATATCACCATTCCCACCAAAAGCATTTCTTTTTTTCTTCATACGCATCACCTTTTGTACTAATCAATTATGAATATACTGTTCAATAACTTTAAGTTTAGAATTGTCTAATTCTTTAATGTTATCATTAAACTTGATTTCTTGTTCGTCAATAGAGTCGATGCAACTATTTGCCCATTCCATATCTTCAAATGTTAAGCCATACCGCAACATCCATATTTCACGCTCTTTATCCGTTCCATACCTGAAATATTTAGCCAACTTTAATGCTTTTTCATCCTTTGTTCTTTCATAATATTGGTAAAATATTGCATAATATATATCGCTTAATTTAAATCCTATCAACTTATCCAAATAATCATATGTATCATATACAACCAAATCATAATCCACATCTTTGGCAGCAATACTTGTATCTATTAAAGGTAGAGCTGTCAATTTTTTATTTGGGATATCACGACATCTAACAATATAATTTGTTTTTAGTTCATTCGCCTCATCAAACTTTTCTTCCTTATATAATCTCCTTCGTTCAGATACACGAGACGCATAAGAATATCGATACTGACAAATTAAATGAAAAGTTTTGCCATATACCTTCCATATCATAATTTTTATAGCAGTACTTAAAACTGCTTTTTCAGATACAAATAATTCTCTGCCTAAATATTGTTCATAAAGCTTATGAAAAATATCATATACATCTTTCATGTCACTTTCAGGTTTAACCAGCACATCATCCTCGAAAATCATATCAAGCAAAGCCGGAATCATTGCAGACACTTCATCGGTTTTGAGTTTTTCGATATCAGAATGAGTAAGATTATACTCATCTGAAAACTTATCATTATTAATTGCGTCCTTAAATTCTTCATATTTTTCGTCAAGTTTATCATCACGAATATCTAAATTAGAAACACTTGATATTGGCTCTAATGTGTTTATCACATCCCTAAAAGAATTAACGGCACTATTACGTATAACAACACTACCATAATCAAACTTATTGTGTTTTGTAGAGCGACCAGCTCGTCCGATTAAATTTTTCACAGATAAAGATTTGCTGGCTTCAAATTTGTCTAAATATACCACATCAAACGGCATATTGATTCCCTGTTCAAGGGTTGATGTTGCAAAACAAATTCTACAAAATCCTTTTTGGGTAAAATGTTCCAAAATTAATCTTGCCGTTAGAGGCATAGAACCGTGATGAGTTACTATACCATACGATAATTTTTCCAGCATTTCAGAATTATAAAACAACTTATCGTTTTTAGATGCTCCAATATATGTTCTTAATTCATCAATCATATTCAAAGCTTCATTATCTTGAAGTTTTTTACACATTTTTATGTATTTACTGAATTGAGCATACACCGATTTGCTATAAATATGAGTTTTGGACACATATATTAAAACACTACCACCATTCAACAAAGCATTTTCAATAGGGTCAAAATTTGATTTTACTCTTTGCTTTCCAAAAATCTCTTTGTTGGTTCCTATGTGGTAAAACTTATCCTCGGATGGAATATGAACATAAAAAATTTGACCAACATTTTTATGTTCATAGTTATAAGCCACTGACGATGTATCAACTATATTATTTCTCTTAAGTTGAGCATCCGGATTAGATATAAAAGGATGTGCAAAAACATATTTTGCGTTTGAAAAAGTTTTCAAACAACGTCTAACGATACTGTCAAAATACAATCCTCTCACTGAGTTTTCATCACTTAATTGAGCTTCATCAAATAATATTAGTTCAACCTCAAGCCAGTTTTTGTTTTTGAACAGTTCACGAGCTCTTTCAGGTGTTAATATGAATATATTACGCTTAGCGTATTTTGTGTTTATTCTGTCAACAAAAGTTAAAATATTTACTTCTTGAATATTTACTAATTCTCTAATACGGTCATAATATTCATTAATAAGAGCTCTAGATGGCACAATGACAACTACATCTTTAGTTGATGAACGAATTAGATTTCTAAAAACAAAAGATTTCCCTGTGCTTGTTGGTGCAGAAAAGCTAAAATACTGTTTGTCTTTAATTTGTTTGAGTATGTTTGCTTGCATCGGGGTAAAATCTTCACCATAAGTATCTTTTATATGCTGCCGATACATTTCAAAAACTGCACCCTGCAAAGTATCGGGCGAAGGATTTTTGAAGAAAAGTCCCATGGTTTCAATTAAATCATTTTCAAAAGATTCAAAAAAATCAGGTTGAAACAACTTTAGATATGATAAAATTTCAAGAACAATGATTTCTTTAGGACCATTTTGAAAAATTTGATTTCGTGCATACGAAGCTATCTTTTCAATATCCTTACCAGCTCTTATTTTTTTTATTAAATTCCCATCACTAATAATCGTATTCATAAATTCACCGCCACTAAAATTATTTCATCATATTTTAGTAGTTCAATAAAATCATCCCTTGTAGTTATAGATTTGATAATGTTGTCACTCGAAGTGTTTTTTGCCGAAAATGCTGCCGCAAATCCTTTTATGCCTTTAGAGACACGAGATAGTGCTGTTGGGGTACAAAAATCTCTAAGATCTGCAATATCAGCAATATCTTTTTTATCGTCTATAAAATCCTTAATCTGCTTTAAAGCATTTGGATATGCACTATGCGAAGAAACATATTTAGCTTCACCAAAAATTACAGTTTCAGTGTCAATGTTTTGGCTATGAAAATCAAATCCCGGATTTCCTGATTTCTTCTTTCCTAAAAATTCAGCTAAAGGTATATCCAAATATCCCAACTCAGAAACAATGGCTTCCCTCGCTAATTCCGATACAACATATTCACCTGCATCTTTGGTTAACTTTCCATTATCACACTCAGCAAATTTATTTGCTATATCGTTAATTGTTATTTGAGCACGTTGCTCATAACTATCTACTAAATAATCAGCATCAAAATTCTTGAGCCACGACAAATCCATTATTGTTTTTAATATTTCAGAAAGGGTAGCAGAAATATCCTCTGTTTCCAATCTAACAAACTGAACCAAAGCACCCCCTTCAACGGGAACAACTTTAGACTCAAGAAGTTTCAACACCTTCACCTCACACTATTTTTTCCGACAACACTACCCAATCGTCACTCTGAATATCATCAGAGTAATTATCCATACAGATACAGAGTTCGTCACTCTTATCATCGTTACGGACAATGCCGCCTTTTAAACCGTGTTTATCGAGATATGTTTTAAGGACACCAAATTTCTTTGATGTATACATATCAATATCCTGACTGTTACCGCTACGGTCAAATCCACCTTTTGTTTCAACAATCCATATTTCACCGTTTACACTGATAACATAGTCGGGATAAAATAACTTCTGTTTGCCTGAATTATCCTGATAAACGATAGAGAGATACTCATTACCCTTATCTCCGTTCTTGTACCACCATTCAACAGAAGCTGAACGCTCACAGAATTTCTCAAACTTTCTTTCAGAAGAAGAACGAGGCTCTGCTGAGGAAAGATAATTCTGATACACATTCTTTTCCATTACTGCGTGAGTTTTTGCAGTTGCATCATAAGTAAAAATACAAGATTGAGGAATACGGAACTCATAAGTTGAAACAGCAGGTGCTTCTAACTGCATCTGTGCAATATCTGCTGCCATTGCTTCACGGATAGCGTGTTTGAGCAGAGTTTCATTGTTCAGTACAAACGAGTACACTTCTCTCGGCGGGAGAGCAAGAATCTTTCTGTTGTAAGTAAAATTAGCATCAAAGAGTTTTCTTATAATCGTATTGGTATAAGAATATTCCATACCGATTTCGAGACCGATTTTGCTGATTTTGTGATGATAATCTCGTCCGTGTGTATGGGTGTTCATCTTTTCTGTAACAGCAATAGTGTTCATATCTGATGAATTAAAATCAAGCGTAGCTGTTTCACCCGAAAGAGTATGACGAATAATATCTTCACTGAAAATAAATCCTTCAGCCTGTAAGCGAGTTTTGTTTTCAGCTTTATTACTACCCGTCTTATATTGGCTTTCAAAATACTTTGCAACTGCAAGTAAAGCTTTTTGCGGATTGCGTGTAAATGAAAGGACAGTTCTCTGTTCACTTGTGAGTGTAATCTGCTTGTATTCATTTTTGAGGAACAGAGTACAAGCTTCAAGAGCACCTTTACCGAGCGACATTTTAACACCGGCTGTAAACTTACCGTCAAATGTGTAGAGATAACAACTGTCAAGCAAATCGTTTCCGTAATGCTTTGCTTCAGGCATACGACGGATTCTGCCGATAGTCTGCACTTCAAATGTTTCATCCATATTATCACGGAGTTTTACAAGAATCTGTGCTCTCGGGCAGTCCCAACCTGTTGCTACTGCCTGTTTAATAATTACAGCAACGGGTTTTGCATCATTATTTTCAATATTTTCAAGGTTTTCATGTCTTTTATCAAGCCATACTGCAAGTTGACCGTTTTCGTATGTAATACCTTGTGTTTCAAACCAACGCTCAATATTGTCGAGCAGTGCATCGGACTTATTTGGAAGCTGAACAACAATTAAAGGGTTAATATTACAATTATTCTGTAAAAATGCAGAACAGAGATTTCTCTGTTTATTGTATGCTTGCTCAAGAAGATACTCGGTCTGATTCTCTGTCACAACTGTCTGCGGAAAATCTTCGTTGATAATGAGCATTTTCTTGATAAGCCCTGCTGCTATAACCTCTTCTTCAGGTATTTCAATAACTTCTGCGTTCTTTATTCCTTTAGGTGTAGCAGAGCAACGGATAATTTTATCAGTATGGAAATACTGAATAATTTCATCTGCCTTTATAGTATTGTTCTGATGGCTTTCATCAACAATAATCACAAAACGCAAACCGTTATTTAAAGCATTCTGAATATGTTCAAGGAAACTTGTACGCTCACTGTCTTTAAGTGCATTATTACCTTTCTTCGTGAGTTTTTCCCAGTTAATAAAGCAACTGTCATTTTCTTCAAAACCTGCAGTCATAACATCCGAAAGCAGTTTTGTTTGCGAAGCGTGGATATACTTGTCCATTTTCGCTTTACTCTGTTCTTCAAGGTTACCTTTACCGGGAGTAAGCCACACAAAAACAGTTTTTGAAAAAGACTGAATATACTGATGCATAAAGTATGTAAGAATTATGGTTTTGCCGCTACCCGTAGGACTTTTGAGGATGATGTCACGGGCAGGCTTGTCCATAGCTTCAAATAACGATTTAACCGCTGTAAGCTGAAAATCTTTTAATGTCATAATCAGCCCTCCTGTAAATCTTTGTAATAATAATCGGGAATTATATTGACCTCTATTTCGCGTGAGGATATTGCCTGTTCCTGTTCTTCAGTAGGTAAGAGGTCATGTCCCATATAGAGCTTTTTGCACTTTGAGAAATCTTCAATATTCAAGATGAAATCTTCAAGTTCATCTTCGGTAAGAACAATGGCTATTTCCGCATTGTTAGTGAAATTAACACCATTTTCGAGTTCTACAAGTTCTCTGATGTGTCGAAGAAGCTCGTCGGCATATTCATAATACATACGCTCACTTATTGGTATGTATTCAACCTTATAATACTTAAGGCTTGCTTCGTATCTTTCTTTTTCTATAACACGCTTTATGCGTTCATAGGTAACATCATGGCAGATGTTGTTTTCGTTATTTGTACAAAGGATGTATCTACGATTACCACCATCTTCTGCATTTAACTTCATAACAGCATGTCCTGTTGTGCCACTGCCTGCAAAGAAATCAAGAATAGTAGTATTTTGACTAGAACCAATTTTAACAACACGACTTATAAGTTCTAAAGGCTTAGGAAAATCAAATTTTCCTTTTCCTAATATTGCTTGTATTTCTTTGGTGCCTTTTTGGGAAATAAACTCTTTACCGTCCCAAATGGTTTTTGGCGTTTGGGTAAGTTTTCTTTCTTTTTGGAAAATGCGAATTTCATTATCCTTGCCTCTGTATGCAACAAGCTCACTTATTTTTGCTGTCGCAGTCTCTTTACCCCAGCGCCAAACACTTTCCAATCCATCAACAGTGCTTGCCCAGACTTCAATAAAATCATTTTGAGGCTCTGTTGAAACAATACACAATCCATCTCTGTTCGGATTTTCAATATCAACATAAAAAGGATATCTAAGATTAGGTCGATTTGTAGAATTAAATGCTTGCACATTTCGGTTTCTTAATCCCTTTAAGTTGAAGCCACCCAATTCATCATAATATTTATATTCAGCCCCTTCAACTTCAATTTCATTTAATTCTATATTGTTTATATCATTAGCATAAACCAAAATATATTCATGAGTTTTTGCGAACGCACCGTAACGGCGTCCTTCGGGTTTTACAATTACAGCGATGGTAGAAATATAATTATCTGCTCCAAAAACATCATCACATAGGAATTTTAATGAATACAACTCATTGTCATCAATAGAAATAAATATTACACCTTTATTAGACAGCAACTTTTTAGATAGTTTCAATCGATGATATATTAATGACGACCACTTTGAGTGTTGGAAAGTATCATTTTTATCTATTTGAACATCAGAATAAATGAATCCTTCACTTAATGTATTGTACGGCGGATCTATGTATATAAGGTCAATTTTGCCTTTGTGTGTTTTTTCAAGCAATTTTAACGAGGCAAGATTATCGCCCTCAATAAGAAAATTCATCTGTCCGCCGTTATCGATGAAAAGGTCTTCATCTTCTGTGAGAACAGGCGTATGAGTGTCAAGTACTTCATCAATTTCCTCACGGTGCTCTTCAAACACAAGACCATATTTCTTACCGTTAACATCTTTTTCAAGTTCAGAAAGGTATGACAAAAGATTACCTGTATTTTCATCCTGCGGTGCTGCAGAAATAAAGATGCGAATTTCTTTTATTTTGGCGAGTAAATCCTCACGTTTTTGTTTTGATATATTTGTACTCATGTCATAACTCTCGCTTTCTTATAACTCTTCATTAATACACACAGGATTGCCATTTTCATCTTTTTCGAATCTACCAATTGTATATTCTTGTGCAAAAAGATGACAATGCCATTTTCCCGGCTGTAAAGACACCTTGTCCGATAAAGATGTAATTATAATTATGAACGTTTCTTTATAACGCTTTGAAAAACGATTTTCTAGCGTCAATTCAACGGTAACTCGCTGACTAATTTGCTTCTCCATAAAATTAGGCGGTGCATAGAATATGAATTTATCCTTTTCTCCAGGTTTCAAACTCATTTTTAAGTTTTCTTGATTAACAGCGGCATTGCTCCAACAAAGTTCAGGATTTCTTGTTGTGCCACGTTCATATTGAACCGTGATACAAGATTCTGTGGTATTGGTTAATTCAAGCGCTAATCCCAATGCCGTTCCGCCTTTATACAGACCTATTTGTATATATTTTTCTTTAGGATCGTCAATGAGTTCCTGGCTATCAATTTCAAATGCCTTCCAATCGCTAACAAGCACAAAAGGACGCATTTCTAAACGATATCTTTCTTGTTCGTTTTCGATAACTTTCTTAGATAAATCGTTGGCTTTATTGGCTGCCTGTAGTGCAAGAATACTAAGAATGATTGTACCAACAAAACTGAGGATAGTTCCTATATATCCCAAAACATCTCCTGCACTCCATTCAGCAACTAAAAAATCAATTCCACTATTCCATTTAAAAAGTATATGAACAATTATCATTGGAAGAAAAAAGCCAATTAACCCCCATAAAACAATTGATTTTTTATACTTATTTATAAAACTTTTTATCTCTTTCACTACAATCACGACCTAATTATTTGTAATTAATTCTCTGAATTATAAAAATCATCTAAGACATAAGTCTGAACCGGTGTTATATAAAGCTCATATCTCTTAACTAGTCTTACAAGTTCATTACCGTCAATCAGTGTAATCGGTGAACCTTCTCTAGCGGCAACTCTTGCAGAATTTGTAAATCTACCGTTTGTAATAAACACGCCGTAGTCAGCCTGAAATTTGTTCATAGCACCTAAGAACTGGTTAATTTCAGGCTCTCTGACAGGAGCAACGTTATATCTCTTGCACTGAATAACAACTCTCGTTGTTCTGAAATCATTTACATCCGTATGGTAGCCATATCCATCTATGCCACCGTCATTACTAATTTGAACACCTTTTTCGGTAAAATCAACACCCATTTTATTAAGCAATGCTCTTGAGAAGGCTTCAAACTTCTTTGGTGACATTTTTGAAATGGCGGCAAGAAGAACCTCTTTAAAATCATCCTTGATTTTTTCCTCAGCCTGAGTTTCTTCTTCACTGTCTGTAACATCAACAACCTTGTTTTTCTTGTTATTCTTGCTTAATTCTTCCCAATGTGCTTTTGATGCTTCAATTACATCTTTCTGAACATCAAGTGAATCAACATCAAGATACAAACCCTTTTCGGTCAAGGTAACAGGAGAAGTATCTGTATAGGTTAACAGACCCATAAAATATAAATCTTTAATTGCAAAATTGAATTTAAAATTGAATTCCTTATATGTGTTACCGGTTTTCTTTGACTTCTTTTCTAATTCAGCATAGTCAGCTATCTGGTCATCCATATCAGCAATTCGCTCTTTAATTTCTGAACGCTCTAACTGACCGCCAGCGGCCTGTAATACTTTCAAAATAGGTTTAATTAAATATGCTATTTTACCATCTGCTGATAATTCTTTTAATAACTTCATAATTATAACTCCTCAGCTTTAAACGTCGTGTAGCCTTCATAATAGTAGCTGTGGTCAATGCCCTTCATATAAACCTCACGGTCGTTAATCTTATCCGTCAAAGCATTTTTCAGAACGTATTTTATCTCTAGGTCTTTAATAGGACTACGTTCCATAGCCGAAAGATATTCTTCTTTATCAACCTGACTCCAATCCACAACCTTGCCGATTTCCTTTTTGAGGATGCAGTCAAGCCAAATGCGTGTGCTTCTTCCGTTGCCTTCACGGAAGGGATGAGCAACATTCATCTCTACATATTTTTCAATGATTTCATCGAATGTTGCCTGCGGCATAGCTTCGATATTCTGTAACGCAACCTCAAGGTACATAATAGGTGCAAAACGGAAGTTACCCTTAGATATATTTACCTTACGGATTTCACCGGCAAAGGGATAAATCTCATCAAAGAGATATTTGTGTATTGCCTGAAGGGATGCTGTCTTACCTGCTTCGAGTTTATCAAGCACACCACTTTCAAAAAGCTCAACAGCTTTTTTCTTGCTGATTCTTTCTTCGGCTTCTGCAAGCTCGGGAGCAGAAGTGATACCTAATTTATTTTCAAGTATAGCCATATCTGCACCTCACTGATTTTCTTCAGGAATAAATTCCATAATATCATCCACACCGCAGTTCAATGCAGCACAGATTTTGCCAAGAGTTTCAACAGTAACGTTTTCACCCTTGCTCATTTTTGTGATTGTGTAATTGCTGATGTCAGCGACCTTTGCAAGGTCTTTTTTCTTCATATCATGGTCAATCAAGAGCTTCCAGAGCTTTTTATAACTAACAGCCATAAATACACCTCTTTAAATATAATAATCCGTTTATTATTATAACACTCTCGGACTGTTATTGCAATAAAAAATGAAGCGAAAACTGCATTGAATGTAAAAATATCTGCAATTCTCCATTGTGTACTCTGACTTATAAACACCCTTTTATATATAGTGTCGAAAAAGTGAAAAAGTAACAGAAATAATTTCAATTTAATCATTTTTGCTCAAATGATTAAATTGAAAAGTAAAATGATAATATTAAATTCAGCTCTTCTTCTAAATTTATAACTGCTCAAATTCACCAATGTTTACTAAACAAAAAGCATCTTCGTTAAACTAAAAAAACTATACCATATACTCCAAAATCAACAAGCATTAACCACAACATATTGTATGATTTTTGGGGATTTTGCTTTGTATTCGATAGAAAATTCTGAAATGACCAAAGGTATTATGCAAGAAAAACTAACAGATAAAAGGCGATTTTACAATATTAATAGCAAAGCACGACCTACATTTATCGTAAGCCGTGCTTTGTTCAATCACATTAAAGTTTTAACTGTAAATCAGTTCCTTGAGAACTATCTCCTCAGCCGAGTGTCTGATGTTATTCATCATCTGCACCCAAAGCATCTGATTGTTCTCCTTGAGCTCCTCCGTCACGCCCTGTGCTTTCATCATCTGTTCTGTCAGGCGTTCCAGCATCTCTGTCGCTTCGTCCTCGGTCTTCTTGAGCGTTCTCATCAATGTGCCCTTGGTTATCAGAAGCATATACATTCCCGATTTGTTCTGCTGCAGGAACTTCATCCTCATCATACCGTACCTGCCAAGAGTAACGTTCTCCTCCTCCGGCAGTTTGATGTTCGGGATTTTGTAATCTCCGACCTGTCTGTATTCTATGTTCATATTATACCGTCCTTCATTTTACAAATACATCGTGAGTGAATTTCGCACCGAGGCGAAAGCCTGAGATGAAACTGTCGGCTGTGCTCATACTGAGAAACTCGTTGCACGAGTTTGTGTATTTATCGAACAGTTTCTTCTCTTCGGCGGATAGCTTTTCAGTCAGCTCTTCTTCGCTTTTCGTAAGAGCGTTCAGCTTCTTTTTAAGAGTACCGCCAAGCTCGGAGCTGAGCTCTTGTGCCTCAATGTTGCCGTAATAAAATTCTTCAATGAAGTTTTTCATCATAACCACCTTTCTTTTTTATCGTTCCCAGCCGCTACGATTACGATTGCGAGCTCTGCGACTTTCTCTTTCAAGCTCCGTCGCTTTATCAACGAGCTTGTCAACCTCTTCATCACCGAAAACTTTTCGAAGAAGTCTGAACTTAAGTACATCTCCGACGAGCTCTTGATTTTCTTCACGAAGGTAACTGTTATCCTCATACAGTTCATTCACTTTTCTTTTATCAAGGCCTGCTCCTATCTTCATACCGAACACTCGGGATTGAAGCTCTATACACTGCTTTGCCAATCCTTTTACAAGACCAATCAACTTATTAAAAAGAGGCTCAATGAATTTTGTCTTGTAAGTTTTAGCAGTCATCAGTGGCGGAGGGTCAGGCAACTTGAATTCGTCTTGCTCATAGAAATCTTCTGTCAGTTCATCAATTTTTGCTTCGTACTTTATGAGTGTTTCATATTTTGCTGTCAGCTCTTCGACCTTGACATTGAGTTCCTCTGTCTGTTGTGTTAATTGTTCAACCTCTTGCTTACGCATTTTCTTTTCGTAATCATAAACTGACAAATGCTTTTCGTGTGTCCCCTTCTTCTCCCACTGAACGCTGTGACGCTTCATAACTTCTTCGAGAGCTTCCTTTTCACTTTCTACCCAAAGACTCCATTCAGTTTCTTGCCGTGACTTACCGATGAAGCCTTGATTGGCAAGAGCTTGCTTCAGTGACACTCTTGTATCAAGACCGCGTTTACTTTCAGTAGTGAACGGCACAAAGTCAATGTGCAGATGAGGCGTTGCTTCGTCCATATGAAGGTGAGCAGAGAAAACATACAAGTATGGATTTCGTTTCTGAAAATCCCGATAGTACTCATCGAGTATTCTTTCAGCAAGCTCACCCTCCGGAGTTTTTGCATTGGTGTCTTCGTGATTGCCAATCTGAATTATGATTTCGTGAAAAAGTTTTTCCTGTCTGCCTGTTCTGATTTTCTCGTAGTAGTTTTCGATTCTTCTGTCGGCTCGTTTTTGTTTTTCGTTATATGTTTCAAGTGCATAATCAAACAAGTAGTGATACACTTCTTTTATATCTATGTTGCAGTACTCGGTGTTCAGATGAGTTCTTTCCGGGTCTGTGTTCTTCGCATTGAACTCTCTGCTGTTATGATTGACCGAGCCTTTGCCTACCATTACGCTTATCGTTCTTCTTATAGAACCACCTTGCCTTTCGTCTTTTACAATCTACAAACCTTATAAAGGTTCTGTTACTCTTGTCAAGAGTAACGCAAAAGCACTTTTGACTACTTGAGTATTCAAAAGATGCTATTGCGCCCTACGGGGTAGGAAAACCGCATATTTATTTTCATTAATATGCAGTTTTCCGTGTCAACCGTGACGACCGTGACGACCTCTGTGGTAGTGGCAAATAAGTTGTCACGGTTGACACGGTTGTCACGCCTGCAGCACGAATCTGATTCGTCTGCCTGCGTGAGTGCGCCTGCTTTCATAGAGAATACCGTACTCATTAAGCAGTCGCCCGGCGGTGACATTAAGCTTCATTCCTAACTGAATGGGCGTAATGTCCGTCTCTATAAAATCTCTGAAGTCGGAAATGCTTCCGTCCCACACGGGATTTTCTTCTGTGATTTTTTCTGCGATCAATTCAAGCAACGGGTCAGGCTTTTCTTTCCAAAGCTCTGTTTCAACTCTTTCAAGCTCCCACACAAGTCGCTCTTCATTTCTCACAAGGAACAACCGTTGGTCCTGTTGGTCTCGGCCGGAGATATCAAGTGTTGCTGTCTTTGCTGTTCGCTTCTCTTTCTGTAAAAGGAAAGCTCCGTCGGCGGCACCGAGTAAACCGTTGGTACCCGAAATCATATCGAACTTGTCTCCCGAATTCTGTTTGCGTGTGTGATGCACAAGGAGAAGACAGATACCGTATCGGTCAGAAAAATTTTTAAGCTGTGCAATTACCTCGTAATCATTTGCGTAAGAAAATTTTTCTGCACCCGACTCTCTGACCTTCTGCAGAGTGTCGATGATGATAAGTCTCGTGTCGGGATTCTCTTCAATAAATTTTTCAAGCTGTTCAAAGAGTCCGCCGTTGAGATTCTTTGCCGACACGGAGAAGAACAGATTGTTCGTGCCTTCCGTTCCGAACATTCGGTAAAGTCTTTTCTGCAGCCGTGAGTAATCATCCTCGAGGGCAAGATAAAGCACCTTGCCCTGTCTGACCTCGTTTTCCCAAAGAGGCTTACCCGTACTCACATGATAAGCAAGTTGTGCCATCATAAAGCTTTTACCGACCTTCGGTGCACCGACGAAAAGATAAGTACCGGGATAAAGAATACCGTCAATGATTGCAGGCTTACTCAGGTACGCCGTTTCGTAAAGCTCGCTCATCGTTACAGTCTTCATATATGACGGGTCCATTGACTTGCGGAGCTCTCTTTGCATCTGAGCAAATTTCTCTTCAAAGCTATTGATATTTTCTTCTCCGTCGGGTATAATATTATCAATAGGTTTTTGATTTGACTGTCCTTCATCTGGTGGTGCAGATGTGTAAGGGACAGTCTTTTCTTTTGTTACATCATTCATTTAAGTCTCCTTTCAATCCCTGAAGTGTTACCGTGATGAGCTTAATTATTTCAAGCATCTCATCGGTCACTTCATTTTTGTTTTTAAGCTCTTCGAGCACCCCGGCAAGATTATTTCTGAGTGCCTTGAACACTCTCGGATTACCTCCTTGCACAACAATGTCCTGCTGCATACAACGGCGATAGCAGTATTCCTGTTTGCTCAGTCCCGAAATTGCAACGACCTTGTTTATCTGCTCGTTCTCTTCAGGTGATACTCTGAACCCTACCGTTATATTTCGGAAACGGTTGTGCTTGTCTAAATTTTTCGCTGACATTTTACTCACGCTCCATATTTAATTTCTCTGCTATCTCTGTTTGCTTTGACGGGAAGAGATGTGCATAACGGTAAGTGATGTCTATACTCTCGTGACCTACTCTGTCCGCAATAGCAAGAGGAGTGAATCCCATATCGATGAGAAGTGAAACATGTGAGTGTCTCAAATCGTGAATACGGATTTTCTTCACACCCGTTTCCTTACAGCCTCGTCGCATCTCACTGTGAAGATAGGCTTTAGTTATAAGAAAAACTCTGTCGTTCTTTCTCGGCTTGTAAAGACCTTTGAAATAGATTTTCATTTCATCACAGAGAAAGTCAGGCATTACGATTGTTCGGTTGCTCTTTTTAGTTTTCGGTGTGGTAACAACGTCTTTGCCCCTAATGCACTGATATGACTTATTGATTCTTACAGTCTTCTTTTCAAAATCAAAATCACCGTAAGTCAAAGCAAGCAGCTCACCGAGACGGATACCGCACCAATAAAGCATTTCAAATGCGTAATAGGATAAGGGCTTGTCCATCATCGAATCAGCGAATTTCATATACTCCTCTTTCGTCCAGAAGAGCATCTCCTTTGTGTTCTCTCTGCCCATATTGCCGACCTTTGCAGCAGGGTTTGCAGGGAGCTCATAAAACCTTACGGCGTGATTAAAAATTGCACTGAGCTGATTGTGAATCGTTTTAAGGTATCCCGATGCATAAGGCTGACCGTCTTTATCACGGTACGCCATCATTTCCTTCTGCCAGGCAATGACATCTGATACCTTGATTTCGCACATCTTCTTTTTCTTGAAGTACGGCAAAATCTTAAGCTCGATAACGCTTGTTTTCATAACCCAAGTGTTTTCCTTCAAGCGTTCCTCGAGGTCGCTTTTGTAGATGTCATAGAACTCTGCGAAGGTCATATTCAGGTCGCCTGTGTTTTTGTTGAGAAAAGTGTTCTCCCAAGCGACTGCATCCTTACGGGTCTTGAAGCCACGCTTCATCTTTCGGTCGCTTTCACCCTTCCAGTTCGTGTAGTACACCAATACATACCACGTACCTCTTTTGCTGTCTTTGTATACAGCCATTGAATCAATCCTTTCTTATTATTTTTCTTTGGGCATACCGTAAATCTGTTCTGACAGATAACGGCGGCTCACTTTACCCTTGATTACGAAATAGCCTTTTGCTTCAAGCTCTTTGTTGAGCTTCTGCATAATATCATAAGCAAGAGTTTTGGAAATACCGAGTTCTTCGCTGATTTCCTTTGCATTCATAAGTACTGCCATTTGTTTGTTCTCCTTTCTTTAAGATTTATTACAAGTCGGTTGCCCGACATTGAATACAGCATAGAAATAACCCTTCTACTTCCTTATTGCGACATATTTTTGTGTTTCTACAAAAAGTTTTTAATCAACTTTATATGCCCTTCACTTATTTACGGACATTTTTTCTGCTTTTGACAGGTATGTATACTGAATGTTTTCAGAATGTTCAAAATATTCTTCTACTTTATAACGGACAATTTACAAGCAAAAGCGGAAGTATTTTCGATAAACTTTTTATCTCTCTACTTTCCTACGGACAATTTTTTGACTTTTGGCAAGTATGCATCATGATTGTTTTTAAAATATTTAAAACAACTTTCACCTATACGGACTGGGAGAAGCCAAATGGAAACCCCAAAACCGAAATGTTTTCAAAACATTCAAAATATCCTTCTACTTTCCTACGGACATTTTTTAACCAAAAGAGAACCATCTCATTTGAAAGTTTTCAAAACGTTCAAAATATCCCTTCACTTATTTACGGACATTTTTTGATTAAAAATTAGCCCCCTAAATTAAATTTTTTTATAAGATTGAAATCGCTCTCACTTGTTCCCACTGAGAAAAGGTGAATGCACACCCTGTTTTTGATAAGTTTTTAGAATATTTACATTTCCCCCTACTTTCCTACGGACAATTTTTCGCAAAATGGTGACCCTCTAAATAAAAATTTTTAAAATTTACGAAAAAACTAAAACACTCTATACTTCTTTATTGCGACATATTTTTGCGTATCATCCCACTTTTTTGAAAATTTTCTCCTACACTTCTCTATTGCGACATAAATTCAGCTTTTTGCAAAAATAATTTTTTAAACATCCTCTACTCTTTATTGGGAGATTTTTTGGTTATCAGTTGCGTTTTTATATAATTTTTTCAAAAAATATAGGTCACTGTTGCAGTATCACGCTACCAAAAAACAGGCATAAAAAATACCTCTCTCGAATGAACTAAGTGTTCAAACGAGAGAGGTTTTCTCTTGTATGAAATTATGTGGAAAAGCCGGATACAGTATCAAATTGGTATCACAAGGCTTTTTGAAAATCCCGAAACCCTCTATTTTACTGGGCTCACGGGCTTTCGTTTACTTATTCCCACTCTATTGTGCCTGTTGGCTTCGGAGTGAGGTCGTAAAGCACACGGTTGATTCCCTCAACTTCACTTGTGATTCTCTGTGTAACCTTGTGAAGCACTGCGTACGGAATTTCTTCGATGGTTGCTGTCATAGCATCGGTTGTATTTACGGCTCTGATAATTGCAGGCCAGCCTTCGTAACGGCTTTCATCCTTAACGCCTACACTCTTCATATCAGGTACTGCAATAAAGTACTGCCATACCTTTTCAGCAAGACCGTTGAGGTCAAATTCTTCACGTAAAATTGCGTCTGCTTCTCTGAGAGCGTGAAGTCTGTCTCTTGTAATTGCGCCAAGACATCTTACACCAAGACCGGGGCCCGGGAAGGGCTGACGGTATACCATCGCGTGAGGAAGGCCAAGAGCTTCACCTACAACTCTTACCTCATCCTTGAAGAGAAGCTTGATAGGCTCAACAAGTTCCATTTCCATTTCTTCAGGGAGACCACCTACATTGTGGTGTGATTTAACTGCCTTTTTGCCTTCAGCCTGCTTGATGCTTTCGAGAATATCGGGATAAATCGTGCCCTGTGCAAGGAAGGTAATTCCGTCAAGCTTTGCAGCCTCTTCGTCAAACACCTTGATAAATTCAGCACCGATAATCTTGCGCTTGCTTTCCGGTTCGCTTACACCTGCAAGGAGATCAAGGAAACGGTCTGTTGCATCAACATAAACAAGGTTTGCATCAAGTCCGTTTTTGAAAACCTCAATAACGTTTTCGCTTTCGCCTTTTCTCATAAGACCATGATTTACATGAACACAAACAAGCTGCTTGCCGATAGCCTTAATAAGAAGAGCAGCAACTACTGATGAGTCAACACCGCCTGAAAGAGCGAGAAGAACCTTTTCATTGCCAACCTGCTCACGGATAAGAGCTATCTGCTCATCGATAAACTCTTTTGCAAGTTCGGGTGTGGTGATGCGTTTCATTGTTTCGGGACGAATATTATTTTCCATACTGACACCTTCCTCAATTCTTTTTCTTGATATTATAAACCCTTTTTTTCTCATTTTCAAGAGTATTTTAAGGAGAATATTTTATAGTTTTAAAAATTTACACTTTGGATGAATGAAGGCTTTTAAAATATAATCAAATTGTAAATTTTGTATATTGTTTTATTAATTTCTCAAACAATAATTTCATTTTATGCTATATTGTAAATAAGGTTTAATAACTTAAACAAACTAAAAGGAGAGAATAACATGATTGACAAACTTATGCCATATCTGAAAAAAATACTTGCTGTACTTCTGGCAGTACTCACCCCCGCACTTACACTTTTAATCGCCGTTGAGCCTACCTCTGTACTTGACCTCAGAGACGAAATTGTAGAATACAAAATCGGCGGTTTTATGAAAGGCGTATGTCACGCCGACCCCGACTATGAGCTTATAAAAGAAGCAAATATCGGCTGGACAAGAAAAGATATTCCTTTCCCATTTGAAAAAGACGGAACAGTCAGACAGCGTTATCTTGATTGGAAAGCTGAAATGAAAGCCTATGCTGATAACGGTATCAGAATTTTTGCAGTTACACCCTACCCCGACGACTACATAGAATACGGTCTTGACCCCAGAGACCCTGCTTCAAAAGAAGGTATTCAGGACATTGCACGGTTTTATGTTGAAGACCTTAAGGGTATCGTAGGTGCTTTTCAGTTAACAAATGAAATGGGTATTGATCGTTTCACTCTTCCCCTCACTCTTGATGAAGCCGCTGATTTCATCGGTATGCAGCTTGAAGCTATGTATCCCGTAAGAGGCAACATTATCATCGGCTACAATATGGGCGGTCTTGCAATTCTTGAGCTTCCTTTTAAAATGGCAAAGTACCACAGATACTGCGATTATGTGGGTGTGGATATGTATCTGGGCTCTTTTGAGGATATTTCCCACTGGCTCGACCACTATCTTGTTATTCTAGGCTTTGTAAGAAAAATCACCTGCAAGCCCATCATTCTTTGCGAATTCGGTTACATCGGTTACGGTGAGCCAAAATCAGAAGAAGAAAAGAAAGCTGTGCTTCAGCAATACGGATTTAACAGTGAAGAGGAAGCAACAGCAGCTATTGACGAATTCATTTCCAGACTTCCTGAGGATATGAAAGAGGAAATCCTTGAGCTTTATCCTGATGCTTCTTCCGAGGAATATGCAGACATGATTTTTGACGGAGAGTATAAGAATCACTTCTATACTTCACTTCCTGAAGGTTACGGTCTTCACGGTTACACCCACACACCGGAAGGTCAGGCTAAATTCTATCAGAATCTTATTCCCAGACTTATGGCTATGGATTACGTTGTGGGCGCAGTAATCTACTGCTGGCACGACAGCGACGCATGCTATGTATGCGGTCAGGCAGAGTGTCCTGTTGAAACCGGTTGGGGTCTTGTTGACAGAGACGGCAACCCGAAGCCTGCTTACTACGCAGTACAGAAGGCTTTCAGTGAAAGAACACCCTTTGAGGTGCTTAAAGACAGATTTGAAGTTACGTTTAAATAAAGATGTTACAGAACCAAGCAGTCTCAGAAAAGAGGCTGCTTGGTTTTTTGTATACATAAAGATCGATTGACAACGGTTTAATTTAATGATATAATTTAAGTTAAAATCAGGTGGCAGGTGGTGTCAATTATAGAACCATCCGAAACCACTGTGTTAAAATTTGGATGTGAAATAATGGTAAGCGGTATAGCAATTATTCTGGTGATGCTTTTTGCGCCTGTTGAAATTTATATTTATTTTACTCAAGGAGAGGATGCATGGTTTGAGTTTATTAGCAAGATTGGTGAAGGTTACTCATCTATAATGGCTTTTCTGTTAAATGATCATTGAAATAACACAGAGGGACGTTTCTGTGTGTTAGCATAAAAATGAGCTGACCTTTTCGGTCAGCTCTCTTATTTTAGTTAGTGTAGTTATCAAAGTAACCCTGAACAAGTACAACGGGTGTACCCTTGTCGCCTGAGCCACTTGTAAGGTCGCAGAGTGAACCGATAAGGTCAGTGAACTTTCTGGGTGTTGTGCCCTGAGAAGCCATATTACCCACAAGACTCTCTTCGCCTTTTTCCTTGATTCTTTCGCTGATAGCCTTCTTAAGCTCGTCGCCTGAAAGATCCTTGAAATCGTTGTCTGCAAGATACTTGAGCTTAAGCTCATTGGGTGTACCCTCAAGACCCTTTGTGTATCCCGGTGAAACGCAGGGGTCAGCAAGCTCCCAGATTTTACCCTGAGGATCCTTGAATGCACCGTCACCGTATACCATTACTTCAATATTCTTGCCTGTTTTCTCTATAAGATACTGCTGAGTCTTGTTTACGAACTCACCGCAATCCTTCGGGAAAAGCTTGATCATATCTTCAGTTGACTTGTTTGAACCGAGAAGACCGTAATCAGCATTAAATCCGCTGCCGTCAACTGATGAATTGAGAATATCGTCAAGACCGCAGACAATCTTTGCACCTGCTGCTTTGAGAAGTCTCTTTGTTCTCTGTCTTGTATGAATGTCGCAGGTAAGAACGCAGTCTGTATAGTCGAGAATTGCCTTTGCCTGATTTGCAAATACAACCTCACATTCTGCACCTGCTTCGGTGATAATCTGTGAATAGTAATCTACATAGTCAACGCCTGTGAACTCGTGCTTGTTTTCGCCGAAAAGCTCACGGTATTTCTGGAGAGAAAGAACGTCACTGTAAGGATTAACGCCTGCCTCATCAAGCTGATCGTAAGTGAGAAGATGGTTACCAACCTCATCACTGGGATAGCTGAGCATAAGCACAATTTTCTTTGCGCCCATCGCAATACCCTTAAGGCAGATTGCAAAACGGTTTCTTGAAAGAATCGGGAAAATAACGCCAACGGTTTCACCGCCAAGCTTTGCTTTTACATCCTTTGCAATAGCATCAACAGAAGCGTAGTTACCCTGGCTTCTTGCAAGAATTGATTCTGTAACTGCAACTACGTCCTTATCACGAAGCTCAAAGCCGTCACATTCAGCTGCTTCTACAACGCTGTCGCAAACAATCTTTGCAAGGTCGTCACCTTCACGGATAATCGGGCAACGGATACCTCTTGAAATTGTGCCTGTTCTTCTTTGCATATAAATTACCCCTTAAATTCATGTTATCAATTTCGAATGACTCGATAACTAATACTTTCATATTTTATCACTATGAACACAAGAAATCAATATTTCTGCGTTTAATATTATGCCTACTTACAAAAAAATTTTTGTATAAAATGACAAATATACTTATCATTATGCTCGCCTGAACAGTTTTTAAGAATAATTATTTATTGCTTCGTGGGTTTTCTTTTAATTCTGTGTATTATATAATGAAGACGGAAAAGAACTTACGATAGGTATTTTGCTGAGTTTTCTTATCCGCTTAAAGGAGAAAACAAACGAGGCTATGCAACTTATTCAGTAAGATTCAATGACTCAACACTTTGTGAAAATTCATTTCTCAATTATGCACACAACATAAGTCCTCTTCAGTATCCCGTCAAATCAGGTGTGACTGCTCTTCAAAGCTGGTCCGATAACAGCATATCTTTCAGAATCAGACAACATGTAGTCCTCATTGATTTTGGTAAACGCCTAATCAAATCAGAATAATAAGCACCCGACCCGACAAGTAATCAAAAATTGCGGTCAGGTGCCCGAACCCTTGTTATTTTACAACAAAACAGGCTGATACAAAACGCATCAGCCTTAATTTTATTTGTGATACTTTGTACCTGCAGAAATCTGCACTGCTCTGTAAATCTGTTCAAGAAGCATTATTCTGGCAAGCTGATGAGGGAAGGTCATCTTGCTCATTGAAAGCTTTTTATTGCTCATTCTCTTTATTTCATCGGAAAGACCGAAGGAGCTTCCGATAATAAACACAATGTTGCTCACTCCACCCACACCTATATTCTGAAACTCGGCGCTGAGCTCTTCACTGCTCACCTGCTTACCCTCAATGCAAAGAGAGTATATGTATGCACCCTTTGGAATTTTTTCTGTTATCTTTTTTGCCTCTGTCTGCAGAGCATTTTCAATCTCTTTCTGTGATGGGTTGTCGCTGAGCTTTTCGGGAGTCAGCTCAACTATGTTAAGCTTACAGAAGGCTGAAAGCCTTTTTGAATATTCGTCACTTGCGTCACGGAGATATTTTTCCTTAAGCTTTCCGAGACATATTATTGTAACTCCAAGCATTTTTTCACCTCAGAATCTGACTACATCACAGTCGTTTTCAATTTTGTTTACTTCAAGAAAGAAATCTCTTCCCTCAACTGCGCCTATTGTTTTAAGAGCTGAAGCTGAGGTTTCATAAGCAAGAGCAGGGAAATTGTTGTCACGGCTGAGGTGCCCTAAGAAAAATCTTACCGTTCCGCTTTTTAAAAGCTCTGTAACAGCCTCAGCGCAAGCATTATTTGAAAGATGTCCCACATCGGAGAGAATTCGTCTTTTAAGATAGTAAGGATAAGGGCCGTTTCTGAGCATTCCTTCGTCGTGGTTTGATTCAAGCATAACAAGACCTGAGCCTTTGAGATTTTGCATAATCTCCTCAGTCATATGACCTATATCTGTAGCAATTGCCGCTTTCTGACCGTCAGGAAGAGTCACGGTATACCCACAGCTTTCACGGCTGTCGTGGGGAGTTTTAAAGCTTTTTATAAAAAGGTCACCTACTGCAACTCCCTCTTCGGGCATTACATTTACAGGAAATTTACCGTTAAGCACTCCGCTTTCCTCAAGTGCTTCAAGCGTACCCTCGGTTGCATAAACGGGAATACCGTTATTTGTGGCAAGTATTCTCACTGCGTTTACGTGGTCAATATGCTCGTGGGTTATGAAAATGCCCCCGATTGTTTTAGGGTCAATCTCTCTGTCGGTAAGAGCTTTTACCATTCTTTTGGCTGAAACTCCTGCATCAACAAGAATTGAAGTTGAGGCCGAAGAAATAAAGGTTGAATTTCCCGACGAGGATGAAAAAAGCGAACAGAATCTTGCCATTGTAATATCTCCCAAAAAAAATCGGTAATACCGAAGTATTGCCGATTTAAGTTTTTTATTTAGCCTGCATTGATAGTTGAGTTATCGTTGTCTCTGATTTCTTTTCTGTAGATATCAGCACCCAGGTTTCTGAGCTTTTCAACGTAATCTTCATAGCCGCGGTCGATATAAATTATATCTTCAATTTCAGTGATACCGCTTGCTGCAAGGCCTGCAATAATCATCGCAGCACCTGCACGAAGGTCATCAGCTCTTACAGGAGCGCCTGTGAGCTCATCAACGCCCTGAATAACTGCAATTGTACCATCAACCTGAACATTTGCGCCCATTCTCATAAGCTGATCGAGATACTTGAAACGGTTATCCCATACGCCCTCAGAAACAACGCTTGTGCCCTTTGCAATACTGAGAAGTACTGCCATCTGAGGCTGCATATCTGTAGGGAAGCCGGGATGAGGCATTGTTTTAAGGTTACACTTTTTGAACTGTCCGTTGGATTTTACTCTTACAGCATCGTCGTATTCTGTAATTTCAACACCGCATTCAATCATCTTTGCGGTAATTGATTCAAGGTGCTTGGGAATAACATTCTTAACGATTACGTCACCGCCTGAAGCAGCAGCGGCAACCATATATGTGCCCGCTTCAATCTGGTCGGGAATAATTGAATAAGTACAGCCGTGAAGGTTCTGAACGCCGTGGATTTTAATTACGTCAGTACCTGCACCTCTTACATCAGCGCCCATTGCATTAAGGAAGTTTGCAAGGTCAACGATGTGAGGCTCCTTGGCAGCATTTTCAATTATTGTAAGTCCTCTTGCCTTAACGGCAGCAAGCATAATATTGATTGTTGCACCTACGGAGACCTTATCCATATAAATAGGACTGCCTGTAAGGTGGTCAGCTGTAGCGTTGATCATAGCATTCTCAACTACTGCAGTAGCACCCAGAAGTTCAAAGCCTCTGATATGAAGGTCAATAGGTCTTACACCGAAGTTACAGCCTCCGGGAAGAGCAACCTTGGCTCTGTTATATCTGCCGAGAAGTGCACCGATAAGGTAATAAGAAGCTCTGAGCTGTCTTGTCATTTCGTGAGGCACGATATAAGAGTTTACGGTTCTTGTATCAACTTCAATTGTATGCTTATTGATGTATTTAATCTGTGCGCCCATCTGGCTGAGAATTCTCACCATACAGGTTACGTCACTGATATTAGGTATGTTTTCAATGCGGCAGACGTCCTGTGCAAGCAGAGTTGCAGGTATAATTGCTACAGCGGCATTTTTAGCTCCGCTGATTTCAACTTCACCGAAGAGTCTGTTACCGCCATGGATAACAAGCTTTTCCAAATCAAATCTCCTCTTTCCGTTTTTTCTTTCGGAAATACTACTGTATATCTAAACAAATTCAGGTTAAATTCTGAGTAAAAGAAATGCGCCTTTTTTGTTAAAATATTCCAAGGCACACTATTCAACTGCTCTATTATATCACATAAAATCACAAAAGAAAAGTCTTTTTCTGCTTTTTGTTAAAAATAACCGAAATAATAGTTTTTATCACATGAATTTTATAAAGACAGAGTACAATTACTCTCACATAGAATAGTTTTTACATTCAAACCGGACTTAATCAGTTTAAAAAAATGGCTTAATTCATTCAGATTGCCAATTCGGTTTTTTGCAGAAAAAAATCACCTTCATCACACAAAAGTAAGCTATTGTTATTGATTAAGGAAATCTTTTTTGTTATAATGTAAAATGTATAATTATATGTAAAGGAGTTTTTGTTATGACTCACCTTCAAAAAGCAAGAGAGCTGCAGGCAAAAAGCCTTATTGCAGCCATTGAAAAACGCAATATGACAGCATTTTACTGTGAAAGTAAAGAGGACTGCCTTAAAAAAGTGCTTGAAATTGTTCCCGAAGAAAGCACAATTGCCTGGGGCGGAAGCGAAAGCATAAAGGAAGTCGGTATTCCCAATGCTCTCAAGGAAAGCGGAAACTACACCGTATACGACAGAGCAGAATATACCTCACCCGAAAAAGCAAAGGAGTTCAACACTCTCGCCTTCAACTCGGATTACTATTTTATGAGCACCAACGCTATTACCCTTGACGGTGTTCTTGTCAACATTGACGGAAACGGCAACAGAGTCGCAAACCTTATTTTCGGTCCTGAGCACGTTATTGTTGTTACCGGTATGAACAAGATTGTAAAAGACGTTGACGAAGCTTACAACAGAGTAAGAAATATTGCCTCACCGCCCAACACTGTCCGTCTGAACAAAAACACACCCTGCTCAAAAAACGGCAAATGCGCAGACTGCTACGGCGACGAATGTATCTGCAATCAGATTGTAATTACAAGAAGAAGCAGAGTAAAAGAACGTATAATCGTTCTTCTTGTCAACGATAATTTAGGATTCTGATAAACCAATAGTGATGAGCAAAACGAAAGAATAAAATCAACGGATGGCAATTAAAAAATAGAAAAACGAGAATAAAAGCAAAGAAACCCGACTGAAAGCGCAAAACCAAAAAGCCCGAACGCAAATCCGAGCAAAAATAAAAAGATAT
>JBGVGM010000073.1:0-56687 GCA_045121655.1 Acutalibacteraceae bacterium
TAAACGCCAAGTACGCTTGTTCCGTGTCGCTGTCCTGGCTGACGATTTCACCAGCAGTTTCCAGCATTTCTTTTAGCGGGTTATCCTCTGGGACGCTGAAAAAATCGTCCTTGTGTGTTTCCCGCAGAGCAAGGGCAATCCTGATGATTGGGAGATTACGGTTTTATAAGATAAAAAAAGGCGTTGCAGACGGTAAAAATACCATGCTGCAACGCTTGTTTCATATTTTGTGAGGTTTCGTCAGGAGCATTTTTAAAAGCTCTGTAACGGAGCCTTTTTTCTCTTTGTAGCGAAAGCCTCTGACTACCATATATTCCGCCTTGCATAAGGTGATATCAGTACCCTCGAAGGAAAGAATATCTCTGTCGCAGACAAAAAAGTCAGCGTAGTTTCCCTTTTGAAGTGTACCCGTGTTTTCTTCTCCGAGCATTTTTGCAGGATTTACAGTATAGGTTTTCATCGCTTCAAAAGGAGAAATGGATTGCTCTTTAATATAAAAATCAACCATACCCAGCATCTGCTCGTAGGGATTTACGGACTGTACGGGAGAGTCGCTTGAACCGCAGACACAGACGTCAGCGCTGAGAAGCTCCTTGAGAGGAAGCTGACGGTTTATGATGTGCTCGGGCAAAAACTGCTTGTAGCTTTTAAGAAAATGCTTGTCTATCCACGAAAAGCCGGGCTGAACAGTAATTGCAAGGGGGAGCTTTTTAATAAGCTCCACAGCCTTTTCTGAGGGGAATTCAAAGTGGTCAATTCTCATCATAGCGCCCGTTTTCGGAATAAGGCTTTCAAGCTCACCGTAGATTTCCGTAATCTGATCAATAGCACTTTCGCCTATAGCGTGACTTGAAAGGCGGATGTTTTTACTGAGGGCCTCTTTGACCTTTTCCTTGATTTTCTCTTTTTTATAATAGCAGTGTCCCTGAACACCGTTGTCTGAATAAGGCTCATAAAATGCCGCACTGTGGGAGCCCACGGAGCCGTCAAGCTCCCATACTCCGCAGCCGCCTGCACGAAGAGTTTTCTGCTTTTTTCTGAAGAAATCCAGTCTGCTGTAGTCCATATACTGAGGATAGAGTCTTACGTCAATATCCATACGTTCGGCGAGAAATGCAAGAGCCTTTGTGAGAATATCATTTTCAACGTCCTCGTTTCCGTCCATAGCGCACACTCTGCTGATACCGTAGGAAGCACAGAGATTTGAAAAGTTTGCGATTCCCTTAGCTATAATTGCAGGTGTTACATTTGAAGCAATAAGAGTAGTTACTTTTCCCTGCATAAACTCGTGAGCCTCACCGGAAAAAACACCGTCGCTGTTTTCTTTGGGAAGCTTCAGCATTTCCATAAGCTTTGTAGAAATAGCACTGCTGTGTCCGTCAATGCTGTAAACAATCATCGCTCTGCCGTCTGACCACTCATCAAGCTCAAAGCGTGTGGGCAGACGCTTTTCCTTTACTGCAGAAATAATGAAGCCGTTTGCTGTAATGATTTTTTGCTTTGGGTTGGCTTTGCAGTAATCTTTAACACGCTTACCGATGTCGGAAAGATTATCAGGCTTTACACCGTCGGAAGTAATTTCGCAGATATTGAAGCTTGCTGCAGAAAGTACAATTGTATAAAGCAGGTGCAGATGTGAGTCTGTCATTGTGGGGAAAACATGCTTACCTTGAAGGTCAATTTTTTTATCAAAGGCGCCTTCTGGAATTTCATTTCCCGTATATGCAATCTTTTCACCCTCAGTGACCATAACGGAGAAAATATCATTCTCAGACACCATAGAGTGAATGTTTCCGTTAAAATAGAGCGTCTTAATCATACCGGCACCACGTTACCTACAGCCATAAGAATCTGAGCGATAATAATAAGAATCTGCACAAAGGTACCACACTTGTTGCCGAGAGTGCTTTCGCCCTCGTCTTTAAGGCTCTTTCTGTAGGCGGGAATAACAAGAATTGCAATAAGAATACCGATAAGACCGCCGCCGATACGCATAAACTCCATAAAACCGCCAAGATTGAGGAAGGTCATAAGAAGAGATGGAAGAGTTGCAATAATCCAGCAGATTCTCTTATCCTTTTTAATCTGCTCCTCGGTAATGTCAGCAAGTGCAAGAGAAATAGCCCAGTAGCTGGTAATCATAGCGAGTACGGTGAAAACTGAGCCTGCAATCTGCGCCCAAGCACCGATACCCTTACTCCAGCCAATCATAGCAACCTCTGTAACCTCAGTAGAGGATAAAAGAGCACAGACGGTGATAACCAGCATAAGTACAAGGTTATTCATAAGTCCGATGAAAACAGCTTTTTTGACCTTTTTAGCGTCAGCATCAAGGCCTTTTACTGCCTGAGGTACAGAGAAGAAAGCCGAGAAGGCTAGCATAGCCATACCGAAGAAAGCGAGTATATGGTTAGGTTGACCGATGCTGAAATTAAGCGGGTTTTTAATGTTGAAAAGTGAAAAGACACCGAGAACACCTACAACACCGAAAATAACAGATACGGCTACACTTTCACTTAAGCCTACAGCCTTCAGTCCGAAAAGCACAACGCTTGCTGCGGCTGCATAGAAAATCAGCTTTGATACTATCATCGGTATGCCGATAAGGTCGGTGATGATTTCTGCGGCACCGGATATGTATGCCGCAAGGTTTGTGAACATAACAAGAGCCATAACAACGAAGAAGAAAAGCGTTATGGGCTTCTGATATTTACCTGTGAAAAGATATTTTGAGAAAACCTCAACAATCTGTGATTTACCGCCGCTTTTGATTGAGATGTCGGCAATCATAAGGTGGATAATCAGATTTGCAAGGAAGGAAAGCACAAAAATAGCAAGAGCCATTAAAATGCCGTTTTTCTCTGCAAGGTAGGGCATAGCCATAATTCCGCCACCGACACCGTAGCCGGTGATGATGCAGGCACTTTGCCACACGGTAAGTTTGTTCTTTTCCATTTTTTTACACTCCTTAAAAATGTCTGCAATGTAATTATATACCAGACGTTGGATTATGGCAATGGGTTAATGAATTAAAATTAAAGTGGGTATATCGCAAATTGAGCACACAAAGCCACCAACATATTTGCAATAAACACCACTAGCCACCTGTCCGGGTAGCTAGTGGTGTTTTTGGTGCATTTATGCGTGAAAATAAACCCCTGGTTCTACCAGGGGTGAAAGAAGGCTTCAGCAAAGTCAAAACGGGCGAGCTTAATGCAAGCCCCAACTCACTTGATTATTAAAAAAAGCAGAAACTGCAATCCCGAATATACTCAGGTTGCAGTTTCTTAAGTTTTAAACCATGCTGATTTCGTCGCCTTCAAAAACTTTTCCGCCTTTTATAACTCTTGCAAAAATACCCTCACGGGGCATAACGCATTTGCCTACAAGCTTCTGAATTGCGCAGCCTTCGTGACACTCCTTGCCGATCTGACTGATTTCTATTATACATTCACCGATTTTCAGTTGAGTGCCTACAGGGATAGTATAAAGCTCAATGCCTTCGGTGGTGATGTTTTCTGCGAAAACACCGTGGCAAAGGCCGTCGGTGGGAAGCCCCTTTGATTTTTCAATGCTCTCTTTTGCAAGCAGGCTGACCTGTCTGTGCCATTTTCCGGCATGGGCATCGCCTTCAAAACCAAAATCTTCAATAAGCACACCGGGGTTGATTTTAGTTTTTGGCGTACCCTTCTTTTCGCTGATATTTATTGATAAAACTTTACCTTTCATTTTTTTAACCTCCAATTCTGTTTAAACCGTGGCTTGTGCCGTAACCGCAGGAAAAGCTGTGCTCCATGGGTTTGGACATAATTGCCTGACGTACACGCTCATATAAAAGCTCCTCGTTATCAATTACGTCCATAAGGTCGATGACAGTGTCGTTGCCGAGACAAGCCTTTACTTTGCCGTCAGACAGAAGCCTGATTCTGTTGCACTCACTGCAGAATTTGTCGCTGATGGGAGTTATGAAGCCCACCCGACCCTTGAAGCCTTCTCCTTCGTAGTATCGTGCAACACTTTTTTCAAAGTCGCTTTTATTGCTGATTACAGGTGTGAGGTACGGAAATTTTTTCAGAATATCCTCGCCTTTTATAACCGAAGCCTCGTTTTCTCCGTCAGTTGAAAAGGGCATAAGCTCAATGAAACGCACGTCGATTTTTCTCGTTCTTGCAATATCAATAAGGCTTTCTGCAGCAGCTTCATTCTGCCTTCTGACAAGCACCGCATTTATCCTGATGGGTGACAGGGACACCCTTTCACACTCCTCAATTCCGTCAAAAACCCTCTGAAGTCCGTCGTAGCCGGTGATTTTTTTAAACTGAGCCTTATCTGTAGTGTCAAGGCTTATGTTTACGGCGGAAACTCCTGCGTTTTTTAAAGGCAGAGCATATTTCTTCAGGTTGATTCCGTTGGTAGTAAGAGCTATTTTTCTGATGCCCTCAATGCCGTCTATTCTCTCTGTAATTTCACAGATGTCTTTTCTTATAAGAGGCTCACCGCCGGTAAGACGCACCTTTGTAATGCCGCACCTTGCAAAAGCTCTGACGATTTTTTCAATCTCAGCAGCACTGAGCTCATACTCGTCGGTACAGCTTTGCGCACCGCAATAGGTGCAATTGAGATTGCAACGCTTGGTTACGGAGACTCTGAGATAATTAATATTTCTTCCGAAGTTGTCAATCATTTTTAAAATCGCTCTTTCCGCCTGTTTTAGATAAAAGCTTAACTTCCTCTATCTGCATTTTTCTGTCAATAGCCTTACACATATCATATACTGTCAGCGCCGCAACACTTACTGCTGTAAGCGCCTCCATTTCAATGCCTGTTTTATAGGTGCATTTAGCAAGGGAGTAAATGTAGAGCTCGTCCCTTTGATTGTTGTCAAAAGTGATTTCAACGCTGTTTATGGGTATGTTGTGGCAAAGAGGGATAAGCTCCCAGGTGCGTTTTGCCGCCATAATGCCTGCAATTCTTGCTGTAGCAAGACCGTCACCCTTTTTCAGCTCTGAAGAGAGAAGCTTCTGAAGCGTCTCTTCCTGCATCTTCACTCTGGCAAAGGCTCTTGCTTCACGTGAGGTTATATTTTTTTCGCCTACATCAACCATAACAGCTTCGCCGCTTTTGTTGAGATGAGTTAAATCATTCAAAGGTGTAACCTCCCATTTCAGTGAGTCTTTTTCTAAATTCTTCATCAGCGAAAACCTTAAGGAAAGCTTTAACCGCTTCGGTATGGAAGGCATTTTCGTCAATGAGAAAATCATATTCTTCTATACAGATTTCAATAAAATCAAGGTCATACATTTTTGCTGCTGAATAAATTCCAAGACCGCAGTCGGCGTTACCTGCTGCAATAAGGGCGGCAACGGCGGTGTGGGTGAATTCTTCGTTTCTGTAGCCCTCAACTGCGTTTTTGTCAATACCGTGCTTGTTTAAAAGGTAGTCGCAGAGAATTCTCGTGCCTGAGCCCAGCTGACGGTTGACGTATTTGCCTTTGGTTATGTCTGAGAAAGATTTTATGTTAAGGGGGTTGCCCTTTTTTACCATAAGACCCTGCACTCTGCCTACGCCCTTAACGAGCCTTACCGAATTGTCGGGGAAATACTTTTCAACATAGCTTTTGTTGTATTCACCTGTAGAGGTGTCAAGAAGATGAATACAGCCAAGGTGAGTCTGTCGGTTTTTTATGGCTGTGATAGCACCCATACTGCCCACGTGGCTCGATGTTACGGAAAAGCCGCAGTGCCTTTTATTTATCATATCCGAAAGCTCGTCAAGCAAGGGGTCATGGCTGCCGGTGATAATCAGTGAATTTTCAATATCTGAAATGTCTTTCAGAAGTCTCACCTCAACCTCTTCGCCGATTTCAATGCCTTCACTGTTCTGAGGTACAACGAGAATACCGTCTGCCTTTGTAAAGCTGGTTATTACTCCTGCTCCGCGGTTAAGGGGTACGGCTACAAAAGAGTCGTCAATTTTACCAAGAGTAACTCTCACATACTCCTGGTATTTAAGAGAGGAAACCACGCGCTTTCCTAAAATTGCTTTTACGGTGTCGGGCTTCTTTTCAGCTCTTTCGTAGTATAAATCAATAACGCTTTTTACTATTTCTTCCATTATCACTATGGCGGAAACGGGATAGCCGGGCAGTCCCACAACAGGAACAGCTCCGATTCTTCCTAGAACGGCAGGCTTACCGGGCTTGATTGCAATACCGTGATACAAAACCTCGCCCTTCTGTGAAATTATGGTGCTTGTATAATCATCTCTGCCTGCTGAGGAGCCTGCAAGAATGAGCACAACGTCACATTCTTTTGAAGCTTTTTCAACGGCAGCAGAAAGAAGCTCTTTTTTGTCTTTGACTATATCATATACCTTACTGTCAGCCTGCCATTGATTCAGCATTGAGGAAAAAATTACAGAGTTGAATTCTATAATTTCGCCCTTTCCGGGGTCAGCTTTCGGCGAAACGATTTCGTCGCCGGTGGGTATAATTCCCACCAGAGGTTTTCTCACTGCTTCAATGTTCAGCACGCCACCCGCAAGAAACGCTCCGCAAAGAGAGGGGGAAACCTTTGTAAACGAGGGCGCAATCATATCGCCCATACATATGTCTTCGCCCACCTGACGCACATTCTGCCACGGATGCACAGCCGAATGGAGAAGGACTGAACCGTCTTCAGCTTCTGTAACGTCTTCAACCATAACTACAGAATCGTACTCATCGGGAATCGGGTCGCCTGTGTCGACTACGGTGTACATATCCTTTGTAAGAAAAGAGGGACTGCTTTCGCAGGCACCGTAGGTGTCTTTAGCTTTTACTGCAATACCGTCCATAGCGCTTGCGTTATAGTGGGGGGAGCAGATTTTCGCATAAACGGCGGCAGCCGTAACCGAACCGAGAGCTTTGCAAGAGGGGATAGTATGAGTTCTGAATTTAAAACCACTGTCTTTCAGAGTCTTGAGATATTTCTCTCTTGCTTCATTCAGATTGGTGTTATTGAGATAATTATGTTTCATTTTATTGCCTCTCTCTTACTGTCAGAATAATATAACCTGAACCCTGTCGCCTTTTTTCAGACCTTCAGTATTTCTGTCAATTATAATATATCCGTCGCTGGTGCTGAGCAGGGAAATAATTCCGCTTTTTGCAAAAACGGGCTTTGCACCGTCAGGGCTGAGCTTAACGCAGACGATTTCTTCTCTGCCGTGGTTAGAGGAAATGTTCTGAAGCAGAGGAGCGCTGATAAGCTTTTCTGTATTTTTACGGCAAAGCATCATATTTATAAGGTGCTTTACAAGTCTCAGTGAAACGAAATATGCAGCTGCCGGGTGACCGGGCAGACCAAAAACCGCCTTGCTTTGAACCTTGCCCAGAATGGTGGGCTTGCCGGGCTTCATGGAAATTCCGTGGAAATAAAGCTCACCCAGTTCATTTATGATGTTAGCGGTCATATCTCTTACGCCTGCAGATGAGCCACCCGAAATAAGCACTATGTCATTTTCCTTTGTGGCTGTTTTTATTGCTTCATATATTTTGCTGTAGTCGTCGGGGATAATACCGTATTCCTTGCTTTCACAGCCGAGCTCTCTCATAAGAGAGGCTAGAATACTGCTGTTTATGTCTCTGATTTTACCGAAAACGGCCTCGCTTTCAACGGGAACTATTTCATCACCCGTTGAGATTATACCGACCTTCGGCTTGCTGAAAACAGTGAATTCAGCCTTGCCGAGAGCTGAAAGAATACCCGTTTCCTTGGAGGTGATTACACTGCCCTTTCTGAGGGCAATATCGTCTTCTTTTATATCGTCGCCCTTTCTTGTTACATTTTCATAAGGGCTGACTGCTTTCATAATCAGAGCGAAATCGTCAAAGGTGCAGTCGGTATGTTCAACCATAACAACGCTGTCAGCGCCCTGAGGTAACATTCCGCCTGTGGAAATACGCATACATTCACCGTCGCCGATACTGCCTTCGGCCTTTTCGCCCATAAGGATTTCACCGGTTATATTCAGCTGGCCGGGCACACTTTCACTGCTTCCGAAGGTGTCCCTGGCCTTAAGGGCAAAACCGTCAACGGTGGAACGGTCAAAGGCAGGAATGTTTTCTGAAGAAACTATATCCTCACTGAGTACTCTGCCGAGACCTTCACCGAGAGAAACGGCTTCTTTATTAAGCTTCAGAAAAGAAAATTCTCTCTCGATTGTTTCCAATGCATTTTCAACTGTAACAACTTTAAGCATAATTTCACCTTATGTATCGATTTTCCAGGAATCGATAAATTTTTTGCTCCAGGCTGTTTTCGGCGAGGAGAGAAGCTCCGACGGACTTCCCTCTTCAGCAATTTTTCCGTCGCACAGCATTATTATTCTGTCAGCCAGCTTCTGAGCCTGCTTGGGAGAGTGGGTGGTCATAAGAATTCCGCAGCCCGTTTCGGCTTTGTATTCTTTTATTGTGTCCTCGATAATACGGGCACTTTCAATGTCTGCAGCACTTGAGGGCTCATCAAGCACAAGAAAATCAGCATTATTCATAAGCACTCTGCCAAGAGCGAGACGCTGACATTCGCCGCCCGAAAGACCCTTTGCACTTTTGCTTTGGAGCTCTTTAAGTAAAAGCTTCTGAAGAAGCTCTTCACAGCGTGCCTCATCTTTATTGCACATCAGAAGATTTTTTCTGACGGTTTTTGAAAAGGGTATACTTTGCTGAGGGAGATAGTAAAGCTTGCCTGAAACTTTTTTCTGACCCGACGAAGGCGTAAGCACATCTGAAATAATCTTGAGCAAGGTACTTTTACCGCTGCCGTTGGGGCCTACAATTACAACAGTTTCGCCCTTTTTAATCTGAAGGTGCGATATGTTCAGAACAGTTTTTTCACCGTAGGTTTTGACTAAGTTACTGCATTCAATCATTAGAATCCTCCTTTACTGCCAGTGAAGCGAGGATGTTGACTATCAGTGAGATAATCAGCAGTACCACACCTAAAGCAAGGGCAAAGCTGAAGTTACCCTTGTTGGTTTCAAGCATAATTGCTGTTGTCATAACTCTTGTTTTCCATTGAATGTTTCCGCCTACAAGACTGACTGCACCTACTTCTGCAATTGATCTGCCGAAAGCTGTCAGCACAACGGACAAAAGCGATTGCTTATTCTCGCTGACCAGAAGAAGAGCTGTTTTGGTTTTGCTGAAATTAAGCCCTTTTGCTGTTTCAGTGAGACTTTTGCCCTTGACGGAAATAATGGATTCAGTAAGATTTATCACAACGGGAATTATGAGCATACATTGAGCTATTACCATAACATCTACTGTGAAAAGCAGACCTAAAGAGCCAAAGGGGCCGTATTTGGTAAAAAGCATATAGACAATCAGGCCTGCCACCACCGGAGGCAGACCCATAAGAGTACCTGTTAATTTTTTTAAAGTCCTCTTGCCTTTAAAAGAGCCCTTACCCAGAAGTACACCCAGGGGGATACCTATAAGGCACGAAAGGGTGGTACTGAAAAAGGACATACGGAGAGTTACTCCGATAATCTGAAGCAACTCTCTGTCCATGGTAAGAAGCATTTCAAAAGCTTCGTAGAATTTTTCCACTTATTCTTCGATAAGATAGAAAAGTGCTGAGCCGTATTCTTCTTCACCGTACTTAGCAATAAGAGCTGAAGCTTCATCACCTGTGAGCCACTCAATAAGAGCCTTTGCACCTTCGGTGTTGATGCCGTCAAGCTTTTCGGGGTTACACTCAATAAGTGAGTATGTATTCTTCATGTCTTCGCCTTCAGCAAGGATAATTTCAAGGTCTAAGTCAGCCTTGTTTGAAAGGAAGGTAGCCTTGTCTGTGAGACAGTAAGCGCCTTTTTCACTTGCCATTGTAAGGCATGCGCCCATACCCTGACCGGCACTGATGTACCATTCGTCATCAGCTTCCGGAACATCTTCGCCCCAGATTTTAAGCTCTGCCTTGTGAGTACCGCTGTCATCGCCACGTGAGATGAAGGGAGCTTCAGCTTCCTCGATTTTCCGGAAAGCTTCAGCAGCGTTAGCACTGCCCTTGATTCCTGCAGGGTCATCTGCGGGACCTACAACTACAAAGTAGTTATACATAAAGGGGATTCTTTCAACGCCGTAGCCGTCGTTAACGAAGGTTTCTTCACTTGCCTTTGAGTGAACAAGGATAAGGTCAGCGTTGCCGTCAACAGCCTTCTGAATAGCTGCGCCTGTACCTGCTGACTGAACCTCTACAGTGTAGCCTGTTGCTTTTTCAAAAACAGGAAGAAGGTAGGGGAGAAGTCCTGAGTCGTTAACAGATGTTGTTGTTGACATACGGATAATGGGGTTTTCGGGTGCTTCTGTGCCACCGCAGGCAGCAAAGCAAAGCACCATAATGAGTGCCATTGCGAGTGCGAGAAGTTTTTTCATAATTCAATCTCCTTTTCAATCACGGAAGGTATAAGGGTTTCCCCTGATACCCTTTGACCGTTACCTGCTGATTTTTCCTGCAGGCAGTGTTATTTCGGTCACGCACTGCTTTTCATACAAAAATGCTTAGAAAATGCAGTGTCGGAATATGAATTAATGCGACAAGGTCGCTAACTTCCGGATAATTATTAATAAAAAAGACGAATATTCCATGATTTTAGATAAAATTATTGTAAAAGTTGCCTTCTTATGATATTATATATCAGTACAAATAATATTTCAAGTAGGGAGAGAGAAAAATGTTTTTCGGTGTTGTCTGTATCAGCGACAGATGCTCAGCGGGGCTGTGTCAGGATAAAAGCGGACAGCTTATCATAGAGCTTGTTTCTGAACTGGGCAAGACGGCAGAATACATAGTAGTGCCCGATGAAAAAGCTGAAATTGAAAAGGCACTGATTTATCTTTGCGACGACGTAAAAGCCGATGTGGTATTCACCACGGGCGGCACGGGCTTTGCACCGAGAGATGTTACCCCCGAGGCTACTAAAGCAGTGATTGAAAGAGAAGCACCGGGAATAGCTGAAGGAATAAGGCAGAAAAGCATGGAGATTACACCGAAGGCTATGCTTTCAAGAGCTGTTTCAGGTATAAGAAAAAGCACACTCATAATTAATCTGCCGGGAAGTCCCAAGGCGGTCAGGGAATCTCTTGAGTTCGTTCTCCCGATTATCCCTCACGCTGTTGAGGTGCTCAGCGGCGACACTCTCAATTGCGGCGGAAGTTACGGCGGGGTGGTGATTGATTGAGCCTGAAAAATGAAACCCAGCTTTTCAGTGTAAGCGACAAAACGGTGTGCATTGTAGGCTGCGGCGCTCTGGGTACAAATGCAGCAGTGCATCTTGCGGGAGCAGGGGTTAAAAAGCTTTATCTATGCGATTTTGATACTGTAAGCCTTTCAAATCTTAACCGCCAGTTTCTCTTTACAAAAAATGACGAAGACACTCCGAAGTGCAAAGTTCTGAAAGACAGACTTTCGCAGTATTCCACCGAAACCGAGTATGTTCCGAAGGAAAGAAAAATTACCTCGGCAAAGGAGCTTTCTTTCGCAAAAGATTGTGACATTATTCTTTGCTGCGTTGACAATGCTGTCGGCAGAAGAGCCGTTGCAGACTTTTCGTGTGCAGAAAAAATACCGTCGGTTTTCGGCAGTGTGGACGGTTTTTACGGCACAACGTATCTTTATATCCCCGACAGCTCTCCTTGTCCCGACTGTGCGGGAATAATCAACGATATATCGGTAAAAAGCTCCGTTTCCTCTTCGGCGGGAATTGTGGGCGCAATGGAAGTGAATCTGGCTCTCAGATACCTTCTTTCCGAAAGTGAAGGCGCATCAGGAAGAATTTTCCTTTTTGACGGTGATTTGTGGGACACCCTTTTGATAAAACCAAACTCAGAATGCAGAATATGTAATATACAGAGGTGAAGACATGGCAAATGTAAAAGGTTATATGGGTAAGGTGCTTTTTGTTGACCTTACCAAAAAGACTTACAGCGAATTCCCGTGGACAGACGAGGACAGAAAGAGAACAATCGGCGGTAAAATTATGGCGGCCGATATTCTTCTTCAGCATATCAAGCCGGGAATGAAGGCTTTCGACGAGGATAACTGGCTGGTTATTACAACCGGTCCGCTTACACGTTGCAAAACACCCTCATCAACCCGCTTTAACATTTCAACGGTTTCGCCCCTTACAGGTATTCTTACCTCATCAAACTGCGGCGGTCCTTTTGGCAGAAGACTGAAAAAAGCCGGTTGGGATGCTATGATTGTTACAGGCAGGGCAAGCGAGCTTACATGGATTGAAATTGTGGACAGCGAGGTTACTTTCCACGAGGTTCCCGAAATGAAGGGTATGCTTACCGGCGAAGTGCAAAAGCAGTTCAAAAGCGGTGTTAGCCCACTTGCAATCGGCCCTGCAGGTGAAAATAAAGTGCTTTACGCAGGTGTATTCAGTGGTGAAAGAACTGCAGGCAGAGGCGGTGTAGGTGCTGTTTTCGGCGACAAAAATTTGAAGGTTATTACTGCGAAGGGTTCTCAGGATCCTGTAATTCACGACCAGGAAAAGCTGGATAAAATTGCAGAACAGTGGAAGATGCAGCTTCTCCGTCACCCGATTACCGGTGCTCAGCTTGCAAAGCTCGGCACGGCAGGACTTATTGCTCCTATGCAGGCTCACAGAATTCTTGCAACAAAGAATTTCGGCGACGGCAGATTTGACTCCTTTGAAAAGGTATCAGGTGAGGAGCTTTCAGAAAAATATCTTGTAGGTAACGGCAACTGCTATTCATGTCCTATGCGCTGCGAAAGACGTGTTAAGGTTGACGGTAAGAACGTAAAAGGCCCCGAGCTTGAAACACTTGGACTTTTTGGCCCCAATATTCTCAACGACGATATAGAAAAAATCCTTCGTTGGAATTATGAGCTTGACGAGCTCGGTATGGATACAATTTCATGTGCAGGCTCAATCGCTTTTGCTATGGAGCTTCAGGAAAAAGGTATGTGGGATAGCGGTCTTGAATTCGGAAAGACCGACAACATAAGCGAAGTTTTTCAGGATATTGCTTACAGAAGAGGTATAGGCGATATACTTGCAGACGGAACAAGGCGTATGAGCGAAAAATTCGGCGGCAAGGAATTCGCAATCCACGCAAAGGGCATGGAGCTTGCTGCTTACGAGCCCAGAGGCGCTGTAGGTCAGGGCCTTGGTTATGCTACTGCAAACCGTGGTGGCTGTCACCTTAATGCAGGCTATATGGTTGTTCTTGAGGGCCTCGGTCTTAATATGAACTCATACACACCCAAGGGAAAAGCAAGCCTTGCAATTATGTTCCAGAATGTTATGGAAGCTGCTTCTGCAGCAGGCTGCTGCGTATTTACTTCTTATGCAATTCTTCCCTGGTTTATTGTTGCAAAGCCCACAAGTATTCTTACAAGAGTAGTTCAGCAGGCATTTAAATTTCTTACACCGATTCTCTATATCGGTATGCAGTATCCGCAGATTCTTGCTCTTAATATTCCTCTTATACAGTATCCGAGAGCAATCAATGCAGCTGCAGGAACAAAATACACAATGGGTACTTTCATCAAGGCAGGTTCGTACGGCTACAACGTTGAAAGAGTATGCAACGTTATCTTAGGACTTCCTGTTGGTAAGGACACTGATACACTTCCCAAGCGTCTTACCGATGAAGAGCAGGTGCCCGGTGTCAAAAAGACAAAGGTACCTCTTGATAAGATGAAAAAGAGCTACTATATTATCCGCGGTTGGAAAGACGGTGCACCGACAATGCGTATGATCAAAAAACTCGGCATCAAGCTTCCCGAATGTGCAAAGGAGGTCTACCCTTATGGTAAAGGTTAAGATTTTCGGCGTTATCCGTACAACAACAGGCTTCGGCTATATAGAAACCGATGCTAAAACGGTGAATGATATTTTTGAATTTATTTCAAAGAAAATGGCTCAGGGCTACAAGGAAGAGCAGGAGAGAATTGAGAAAATGAAAAACGATCCTGAAGTAAAATTCATCAAGCCAAAAAACCCTGCTCTTGAATATCACGAAAAGCTTCAGTTCAAGGATGCCGTTGTTTATATAAACGGTGAAAGGTGCCTTCGCAAAGGCAAAAAGCTTTCTGACGGCGACGAAGTGTGGCTTCTCAGCCCTGCAGCAGGCGGTTAAATTTAATAAAACAAACAGCGTTGCAGCCGGTAGCACATCTGCCGGGGCTGCAACGCTTTATTTTATACTACCTTTACGGCACAAGAGAAAACTGCTGTAAAACAACAATACCACCGTCGATAGAATTGTATCAACAGTGGTATTGATTATGTGGTTCCAAGCACATTTTGATACAATGCAACGATTTTTGAGAGCGTTGCATTAAGCGAGTTTTTCCTTGCTGCAACTTGAGTTTAATGAAAAGCTGTGGCAGATGACAGTTGAGTGTGTGACGGTGCATGGAGATGGAAGGCTGGTGTGGAGGTTTAGGAATGGGAGGGAGGTGGAAATATAAATAAAACATTTATCGCTTTTTAGTGTTTTTATTTAGTTGTTTATAAGCAAATTTTATGATATAATAAAACCGAAAAAAGCAATAAGGAGAGGTACCAAATGGCTGGTTTTATTAAAAGAGATGTAGATAGAGTAGAATTTACAGCTTGTAATCAAAAAATCAACAAAGAAGTATTTGATAAATTTAGAGATTGTTGCAAAAGGATGGGGTATCCAATGAATGTTGTAATTGAACCTTTTATGCAACAATATGCCAATGGTAGATTTGATATAGATTCTGCTGACATTCGCAAGTGGAAACATATCGAATCTGAGTTGGATATTTTCAACACAACATTCAACAAAGAAATATATATTAATTTTAAAAATGCAGTAAAATCTAATGGTTATTTTATAAAAGATGTAATTACTGCTTTTATGGAAATTTTCGTAAAATCAGAAGTTGTTTTGGAATATACAAGAACCTATGGGAAATACTACACTATATAATACAAATTCTGAAAGCGCAACAGAAAAGGTTGAGCGTTGCAGTTAAAACTACTGCTTTTATAAAAATCTTCCTAATATTACAAAAAGGAAAGGTGCTGCTTGAAACAGCACCTTTGGTGGGTATCTGAGGAATCGAACCTCAGGGGGTCTCCTTTTATATTTTACGCAATCTATGTCTTGCTCCATTAAACATCCTGCTACAACACCCAGAACCACCGGTAGGAACCATCCCCAGAATGCCTATTATACCAATATAGATAAATACCATAAAATCCCGACCTTTCATATGAAGCTCAACTTCAATTCCATTTTTGAATTTTTTGGTTATCGTAAAGGATAATACAGAAAGCAACCACAGTAGACCACATATAAAAGACACTACTGTTTGCGCAATTTTTCAGGAACTATCTGATTTAGCTCTTTGCGAGAAAAAAACTGGGATTCATTATTTTGGATTGCTTCTTGTGCCAACTCATAACTTTTTGCATCCGTCAAGGGTGCATTTTCGTATATTTTTGATGTTTTTTTACGAAGGTCATCTCTCTTCTTTATAATTTCCTCTGTTGACATTATACTAAAATCGGTTAGAAGAGCTAGATACTCTTCTCTTATAACCCATAGATTATTTGAAGCAATATGATGTTTCGCATAGGTGTTAGAAAACTCAGAATCTTTAAAGTAAGCCGTAACTGCTAATAACGCTGTTGAACATAAGCCTCCAATCCAAACCAGCACCTCCTGATTGGTAATCACCGAACCTAAAAAACCACCAGTTGAGATTGCGGACAATATAATCTGTAACCATTTCAAGATAGAATTGCGTTTCTTGAGACGTCCAGCATGTATTACTTGTGTAGTGTAAGTATATACTACTTTGCCATAAGCATCTTCTATCATACTATAAAGAATTTCCTTATGTTGTGGGGAATTTGTTTCCATAGACTTTCCTCCATTCGGTATTCCAAAGATAATTATAATCCTTGGTGCTATAATCTAACGCTTTCATGCACTTGCTATGTGCTTCTTTTGCTTCATTTCCAAACCCACATTTATCATAAACTCTTTGATTGCTGCCAGGTTTAAGCCAATAGTCTTGACCTGACACATCGGCTAAGTATTGGAAAAAGTCCCTCGACATCCAATCGTAGTACGAATATGATTTGTTTGCGTATTCATAATCTAACATAAATTTATATGCTAATGTATCAATTAAAACTCCTGGCATGAGAACATTATTATGAGAATTCCAGGCTCTCATCATTCGGCATAAGCGTTTTAAATTTCCGTTGGTTATAAAATTTCTATCATTAAAAGTTTCTATTTCGCTTTTAGGATTCATGCTCTTCCAAGAACCACCATTGTTAGTATCCGGATAATAATAACCAAGATTATCAGAAAACTTAAATGCGGGAACCACTTCAAATTTAACTCCATCAGAAAAAACAATATCTACAACTTGACCATCTGCACTGACATGCGAGGTGCTATATGTTTTCATTAGACTATTTCTTACGGCTTGTAATAATGCTGATTGGCCATTGCCACTGTAGTCATCATACTTGGAAAACACTGACCATGGCAACTCAACTACAATATCGATATCACTTGTATATATCGCTGTTCCTCTGCCATATGAGCCAACATATAAACTGTGGAGTGTTTCGGAGTTGCTTCCCCAAAAATCTTGGTTGACTCTTTTAGTAATTGCATGATAACGGCTTTGAATACTTGAAACAACAGAATCACTCATACGAAGATTCTTGCAAAATTGTTGAAAATCGTTTGATACGGAAATTGTTTTCATAATACCTCCTATGATTTTTTTCTAATATATTATATCATTAATAATGAAAAAACGCAAACTTTATAGTACGTATTTTGGGACTTTGCAGAGCAACCGATATGACAAACGTTATAAAAAAGAATAGATAGCCGTGTTAAAAATATTATCGTTTCGCTAAACGCCAAAGTATTATTCCGATATCATTGATATTGTTCCACAACGGTGATATAATGTACTAGAAAAATATCTCAATATGGTGTTTATTATGATAAAAGAACTTATGCACGATCCGATTTTTCTCAGTCTGAAGTCGGAAGTTGCAACAAAAGAGGATTTACTAGTGGCTGAAGACTTGCTCGATACATTAACTGCCCACAAAGATGGTTGTGTCGGTATGGCTGCCAATATGATAGGTGTACGCAAACGCATCATTGCCTTTGATAACGAAGGTACATATATGGTTATGTTTAACCCGGAGATTATCAAAAAATCAGAGCCTTACGAAACAGAAGAAGGTTGCCTTTCTCTGCTCGGAGGACCTCGTAAGTGTAAGCGTTATAAGACCATAAAGGTCAAATGGCAGACAGCTGAAATGCAGATTCGTATTAAGACCTTCACGAGCTTCCCTGCCCAAATAATTCAGCATGAGGTTGACCATTGTGACGGGATTTTAATTTAAGGTGACTTTATGAAAATAATAATTGATGCTGACGCTTGTCCTGTTGTAGATATTACTGTCAAGACGGCTAAAGAGAGAAGCCTTGAATGTATCATAGTCTGCGACAATACCCACTCTATTGAAAAAGACGGAGCAAAAACTATTGTTGTTGATAAGGGTGCAGATTCTGCCGATTGCCGTATTGCAAACCTTACTGAAAAGGGCGATGTAATTGTTACGCAGGATTACGGACTTGCTGCTCTTGTGCTTGGAAAGGGTGGAAAAGCACTTAATCAGAACGGTCTTATTTACACCGACAGCAATATAGAAAATCTCCTTTTCACCCGTTTTATAGGTAAAAAGGAGAGAATGGCAGGCAACAGAACTAAGGGCCCGAAAAAGAGAACTGCACAGAATGATGCGGATTTTCTGAGGGCGTTATTGTTGTGTTTAGATAATTAAGTACAAGACTGAACATTCAGAATGAATATTAATATAATGGTGATGATATGGAATTCGTAAAACATAAACTGTTTGGATTTGGCGAAGTGATTTCAAGAGATGGGAAATACCTTATTGTGAAATTTGATGACAACAGTGAAAAGAAATTTATTATACCTCAGTCTTTTCAGTTAGGCGTTTTAACTGCCGAGGGAGATTTGAAAAAAGAAGTCGACGATGCTATCAAAACAGAAGACGTACTTGCTAAAAAACGTGAAGCAAAACAAATGATGATTCGAGCTGAAATTGACAGAGCAAAGAAGGCTCCCAAAAAAGCATACCAGAAAGAGAACATTGCATTTAAATGCAATTATTGTGATGGGGGTGCATCTGCTTTACAGGTAGGTTATGCAGGTGTTTGTAGTAAAAAAACAATAGAATACAATATTGTTGATGCAAAACGTACATGGTGTTCTAGTGAGCAATGTGAGTGCCACAGATTTTTAAATGGTGAATTAACATACAAAGATTTGTGCCAAATATATGAATCAAATAATTTTTTGTGTTATGAAAGCGGAATGCTTATAAACTGGAAAGCATCTGCTGGAACTGATGTTAAAAATGGCAAAATGGATAAACGCCGTAAATTGAAAAAAATTCAAAATAACAGTCTTTGTATACTTACTACTGTATATCCAAATGACTACGAAATCGAACGTATAATTTTTGGCGTTTTCCTCATAGATGAATCCTATGAAGGTGATTATGAGGAAGAAGGATATGTAACAACCTTTTCAAAGTATAAACTTAAACTTACTCCTAAAGAAGCTAAACAGGTACTGTTTTGGAATTATCATAAAAATTCTAAAGATGAAGAGAATGCTCGCTGGAGTTCAGGATTATATCGTTATGTAAATGATATTACATCAGCTCAAATATTGCGTGATATAGCCAAAGTAAAGAAAAACACTTCAGATGAAACTTTGGCTAATGAATTCTTTGAACACTATTGCAAGGTTAACAATATTGATATTGATACCTTGCCACAAAATAATGGAGCTCGACTACTATCTTTATTATAAATGAGGTTTAATATGATAGCTTACACATACAAATCGCATAATAAATTTGAATTAATAGACAAACCCAACCCCGAACTCCTCGACTCCCATGACGCCATTGTCAGAGTAACCATGAGCAGTATCTGCAGTAGCGACTTACATATCAAGCACGGCTCTGTGCCGAGAGCTGTTCCGGGAATTACCGTCGGTCACGAGATGGTCGGCATTATTGAAAGTGTCGGCAGTGGCGTGGCAAAATTCAAGCCAGGTGATAGAGTTACCATTAATGTTGAAACCTTCTGCGGAGAGTGCTTTTTCTGCAAGAAAGGCTTTGTGAATAACTGCACCGACAAGAACGGCGGTTGGGCTTTGGGTTGCCGTATCGACGGTGGACAAACCGAGTTTGTGAGAGTGCCCTATGCTGATATGGGTCTTAACAAAATCCCCGACAGCGTCAGCGATGAGCAGGCTCTCTTTGTGGGTGATGTTCTTGCCACAGGCTTCTGGGCGACACGCATTTCCGAAATCACAGAGGACGACACGGTGCTTATTATCGGAGCAGGCCCTACGGGTATCTGCACTCTGCTTTGCACTATGCTGAAAAATCCCAAGGGTATTATCGTCTGTGAAAAGGATAAGAACCGCATTGATTTTGTGAAGAGCCACTATCCCGATGTTCTTGTCTGTGAGCCTGAAGAGTGCAAAGAGTTTGTACTCGAAAACTCTGACCACGGTGGTGCTGATGTTGTACTTGAGGTTGCAGGTGCAGAGGATACCTTCCGCCTTGCCTGGGAGTGTGCAAGACCTAACGCTATTGTGACGGTGGTTGCTCTTTACTATAAGGCGCAGACCTTACCTCTTCCCGATATGTACGGCAAGAATCTGATTTTCAAAACAGGCGGTGTTGACGGCTGTGACTGTGACGAAATCCTCTCACTTATTGCCGAGGGCAAGATTGACACCACACCTCTCATAACCCATAGATTTGCACTTGAAGACATCGAAAAGGCTTATGAGATTTTTGAGAATAAGCTCGACGGTGTTATTAAGATTGCGATTGTGAATGAATAAAGCAAAAGCCACCCATCATGGGTGGCTTTGATGTTTACAATACATAGAATTTAATTTTTATGTTTAATTATAAGGGTATGTCGGATGATAGTAGTTTTTGAAAATATTAATGTGGTCTTTTAATTGAATTTCTAGTTCCGCAGATTCTTCTGCAGATAATGATGCAAGAAAATTTTTGGTAGAGGTTTTTGATTGCAAAAGTTCTTCTGCACTTTGTGGGAACTCACTGTGATTTCTAACTTTTCTAAAACAGTATATTATTTCTTCTATTTCATCACTGGTAATTTTATTGTTTTCTATTCGTTCGCTTCCTATTTTTTTAATACAGTTTTTGTATTTTTCAAAATAAGTATAAGAAAAATGATCAATACATTCTTTAAAAACACCTTGTCCAATATAATAAAGTTTGTCACCTACTTCATATATAAAAGGATGTTTTTTCGTAATATCTTCTAATTTAAAATTCTCTTTCATTTTGTATTCTCCTAGTATTATCTTTAACAAATGCAGTTGCTTCACTTAATCTTAAATCCCAATATTTTTGCAACATTTTAATTATTAGATCATCACTTATGTTTAACTCTTTCATAGCCATAACTGTTTTTTCAATGCAACATATTCTTTCGTAAAGAACCTCGTCATCAACTATATTAGCAACTGCTTCTCTTGATGTTTCTAATAAGAACCGACCAGCTTGGGATAGTAATTCTTTTGACATATAACTCCTCCTTTTGTATTATTTGAATTCAAGTTGATTTTTTATTTCTTCTACCGTCATATTTTCGCCATTTGCAATTCTATGTATCATAGCATGACAGTTAGGACAGACAGGAATAAGGTCTTTTTTGTAATCAACAATATAATCTTGCCCTATAGTATGTAGCGGTTTTAAATGATGAACATGAATAAAGCCTTCGCCTAGTTGACCATATCGTTCACCAAAATCCATACCACAAATTAAACATTTATCACCATGATATTCAATGCATTTCATTCTTGCAATTGAACTGCGTTCATATTTGTTTACGATTGAAGTAATGATATGACCTTCGTGATATTCGTCGTCTTTATTTACATCGTTAAAAAAGCCTTCAGTGTAAAAGTCGTTGAAATACTTGTTTAAGTAAGTTTCTAATTTTTTTGATACTTTTATCGGACCTTGTGGAGCAGCGGCAAGACCATTATCTTTTAGGCGATTTAAATCCAAATTATTGCTATCCACTTGCTCGATTAACTTCAATCTAGCATACATACCTGATTGTGATTTTTTGTACTCTTCAATATCTATCCAAAAAACACGGTCATCTATGCATTCAGAAAATTGCATATTACACTTAATTACTTCGCACTTGTACATAACTCGTTTAAGAGGCTTTGTGCAATAAATGAAAACTATGTCACCGATTTCATATTTTGCTCGTTGCCTCCAATCTATGAAACCGTAAGTGGAAAATGAGGATGCATGGTCATACATCTTGCCATTGGCGGAAATCATCCATACCATAAAATCAGCTCCTATATAACTTGTTCAACAAAATTATATCATACTAAACCTTTAAACTCAACAGTAATTCTGTTTTTAAACACTACCTCTGAGAAAGACAGGGGCATTTTATTCACTCAACTCAATTACCAACTTTCTATGCCTCTCCGCCATAGCTTTAAATTGCCACGCACCACCGAAGCTGTGAGTAACATAAGTCACAACAATATCTGCTTGCTCGATCATCCACTTGTTACGCCAGGAGATTGCGAAGCGTTTGGGTGCAGTTTCAATGCCTTCGGGGAGAATAGTATTTGTATAATCATCATACTCACTTTTCTTTGTGGGCAGATAAGCTAAAACTACGTTGTAGGTTATGGGGTAAGTATGAGATAAATTTTCAAGCTGGCGGCGGACAATGGTATCAAAATTACCGTTGTTGCCTACATAAAACACAGTTACATTTTTATTTTTAATTAAATTTATCAGAGTCGACCGCAAGGTCGGCTCTATTTCTTTTGGTGTGTCCTTGTGACCAAAGAAGGTGCAAACCATAAAATACCACCTCTCAATATGGGATATATCGTAATTATAGCACACAAAATGCAATTATGCGATATATCCCACACGATTTATCGTAGATTTTATTAAACTTGAATCAGCGATATATCGTAAAGGTGGTATAAATATGAATGTAAAAGAAGCAGTTGAAAAGAGAATAATCGAACTCTGCAACGAAAGAGATATTGCAATAAATGCACTTGCTAATATTGCAGGTGTTTCACCATCAACAGTCTATAGTATGCTCAACGAAAAGAGTAAGAATCCAGGTGTTGCTTCAATCAAGAAGATTTGCGATGGACTTGAAATCAGCATCAGAGATTTCTTTGATAGCAATCTGTTTGATGATCTGGAGCAGGAAATTAAATAAGCAATGCCACCCATGATGGGTGGCAATTTGTTTATAATTTGTTATAGTTAGCAAGAATACTATTATATTTCTCTGTGCTATTGCTATGTGAATTCGGATGTTGAGCGGCTACTATTTTAATTGAATTGTATACGCAGGAACCATTTGAAGAGTCTTCTAATCTTGGCAAATCAGTAAAAATGCATCGAAGATATTTATAAGTTCCTCCACAAATAATCGTTGTGGGATTGATGAGTTTTATCTGCTCAATTAAAAGGTCTTTATCGACGGCAGCATAATAATAAATATCATCATCACTCGACGATGACTTGCCATCAGATTTCTTTATATTCACAACAGCAATTTTTCTTAAAGATTCACGGCGCTTGATCTTATACTCACTATGATTATGAGTTTCTATACCTAGCCACGAATCATATGATTTAGTCGGATTTTCTGTTATTCCATATACAACCGAAGCTATAAAATTAAATGTAGTTCCGGTTATATCACATTTGCTACAGTCGGATTCATAGGAACAGTTTTTCATACATTTTTCTTGATTTAGCCATTTTGCTTCATCCCAATCTAATGGAGTTTCTGATTTATCATATGCTTCTTTTAATAAAAACATAATTCTTTCTTCAGAATCATTTAACGAAAACCACTTTTCAGGATTTACTATACCATCGGAAACAAAGCTTATTTGTCCATATTTTGGTAAATGTTTTGCTTTCCATCGTGTGAACAACGCACTGCTTTTTGCTTGATAATCGGCATGAATCATTTTTATATCTCCTTTTAAATTATATTTGACTTTCGCCTATGTATAGCAACGTTTGAAGCTTAAATATTAGAGTTGATTTTTTATAATTTTAACATATTTTTGCTTATACATCAACCTCAAAGCATACCACCTCATCACCACCCGAATAAGCTGCTACTTTCATAAGAACAACCTTAATATTATCTTCTTTCTGCAGCTTGAAAATGCCCACTCCCATTTTGACACCTATAGGTGTAATCTTGTCATAAATACAGGGGTAAAGTCCCTCTTCCCACCAGCTGTTTCTGCCATCTCTCTGAAAATTCATAACAGTGTGAATAAGTCCTTGTCTGCCGTTATTTTCAACAACCGATAACTCAATATCGGCTTTGAATAAGCATTCATCAATAATGTCAAGTGACCAAGTTTCTGTCCACAGTTTAACCTCACAGGTGGGGTTGAATTTGAAATATTCGGTTTTAGCGTCTGTCATAAAATCATCCTTTCTTTTTTGCATACATCCTCATCAAGTGGACATACGTTTTTATTAATTAATTCGTATTAAAAATAAAAATACCTAGCAGCAAAAATAAAAAAATGAATGAGACTTGACTTTTTCTATTTTTTGAGTTAACACATACACTACCAAAATAAAGGAGGTAGTTGTATGACAAAAGAAAAGGCTACAGCTGAAATGAAGTATCGGCTTGGCAAATATGTATTGCAGGTGCTGTTGGATGCAGAACTTATAACAGTAGAAGAGGCTATAAAAACAAAGGCTATGTTGCTTGAGAAATACGATCCATTCACAAGGTGTTTAGAGGAGGTGGATATATGGCAGAGCGAGTTGTAACCAAGGTAAAACCTAAGCGAAAACTGCAATCATTCCCGGAATTAATATTACAAAAAAGAGTTGCAGCCTATGCCCGTGTATCAAGTGACAGCGATGAACAACTCAACAGCGTCGAAGCACAAAAGGATTATTTTGAAAAATTGATAAAAGAAAAGCCGGAATGGATATTCGCAGGTGTATATGCCGATGAGGGTATTTCGGGTACAACACTTAACAAGAGAGTTGCCTTCAATAAAATGATTGAAGATGCTCTGAACGGAGAAATAGACCTTATCGTTACAAAATCACTCTCCCGTTTTGCAAGAAACACCGTTGATGCCCTTAATGTTATAAGAAAGCTTAAATCTGTAAATGTAGGTGTGTACTTTGAGAAAGAGGATATAGATACACTAGACGCAAAAGGAGAATTTCTCATAACATTAATGTCGAGCTTGGCTGAAGAGGAAGCCCGTTCCATGTCTGAAAACATAAAATGGGGACAACGCAAACGATTTGCTGAAGGTAAATATTCCTTGCCATATGCAAGGTTTTTAGGATACAAAAAGGGTGCTGATGGCTGTCCTGAATTAGTTGAAGATGAAGCAAAAATAATACGGATAATATTTCGCTTATTTCTTGAAGGCTATTCTACTACCAGCATTGCCAAGAAACTCACGAATGCTAATATTTTAACTCCGGGCAAGCAAACTGTTTGGCAACGGCAGACAATAAAAAGTATCCTTCGCAATGAAAAATATTATGGTTCAGCACTACTTCAAAAAAACTACTCAGCTGATTACAGAGGAAGGATAATGAAACGTAATCATGGTGAACTCCCCATGTACTATATAGAAAATGACCATGAGGGTATTGTAACAAAAGAGATTTATGATGCGGTTCAGGAAAGACTTAATAGAGAACACAGGTTGCCGGTTACCACAACAGTATTTGCCAATAAGTTGTACTGCAGCGACTGTGGTGGTTTATACACTTGTTTATATTTTCACACCACGACATATAATGATTTGGTGTGGAAGTGCGGCAATCGACATTGGTATAAGACACCTTGTCAAACGCCGTACCTGTATGAGGTAATGCTAAAATCAGTCTTTCACGAAATTATTTGTATGCTTATAAAACAGCACCCTCGCATTATAAAAGATTGTATTTCTTCTTTAAACTTTATGCGAGAATCAGAGAATATCCTTGATGAAAATACTATTATGGATGCTGTTATAAATTATGATTTGGATAGCTCTAATGAACAACGCATATGGAGAACCGTAACACAAAAAGTTATTGTTAAACCTGGGCATTTGCTTGAGTTTTATATGATTGACGGGAGTATGTTTGAATACCGCATGATGAAAACTTCGCCAAGAATGTCAAAACCAACTATGTGTGCCAAAGAGGATATTTGCAACGATTATGCAAATGGTTACCGAGTAGACTTTCTTGCGAAAAAGTATGGTTTTAGTGTCAGCACAATAAATCGCATTTTAAAAGAAAACAACCAAAATAACAACCACGACAATATAAAAGGCTTAGCTAGTAGATTATGAAATCATATCTGTTATGATTTCATAAAAAAGCTTGTAAAAATATCAGCAGATGATATTATAAATATAAGAGAAGTTTTTAGTACGCTTAATGGGACTGTGTTCATTCATACAGTTTTGCGCTATTGCTTTTATAATATAAAAAGGTGTATAATAACAACATAAAAAGTTGAATTTTCACATATCACGAGGAGGTTGTCATTATGGCCAAAGGACCCAAATTCAATAAAACTGGTTATAGGTTCACAACTCGTGATAACCTTGGCATTGAAGGTGCAACTGCCAGTATACAGGCAGAGCTGTGCCCGGTAATAAACACAGTTACACCAAGGGCTTTTTACTGGCCTTTTATGGTCTGGAATTACTATGATTATCATGTGAATTACAAAACCGTAAAGAAAACCAAAGATGATTTCAATGACAATTTTTTAAAGAAAAATGATTATTTTATGGTTTTAGCCAACCTGTTAGAAAAAAACGACGATTACAATCTTGTTGGTAAAACAAGAGCTCTTGAAAATTTAAATAATAAAACTATTTCAAACTATCCTTATGACCCTACATACTTTATTACCACTTTTGGTGGAATGCAGTATTACAATGCCGGATGTCTGACGATGGGTTTTATTACTGACATTGACAGTGAGGAGCATCATTTCACCTTGCCTAGGCTTACTAAAGAAGTCGGTGAGCCTATGGCTTTGGCTTTTGAAGAAGTTATTAAAAATACGCAGTATTATAAAAATTATCGTTTGATAAATACTTGTGTGCCGGAAGCTGTATTACAAGAACTGGGACAAGTATTAAAATTCAACCTTGACGGTTTTGACAGTGTAAAATCTCTATTAAAAGATGCTTTGTTTACACCGAAAAATAACGAAAGATTAAATAACGAGAATTTAATTAAATCAAGTGAGTATCTTAAGTGCATTTATTATCAGCACGGTATAAAAAATCCAAGCCTCTCAGAAATGAGAAGAGTTTTGTTTGATTATTTTTCACCACGGGGTGAAGGAAAATCTTTAGAGGATACTCATAGAGAAATTGCAGATAATTGGGAAATTGTGGTCGGCCGCCAGTACTTAACAATGGCAGTAGAACTGATATGGAAACATATGCTTTGGGAGTTGGAAGATGTCGTTACACTTAAATGCTGGATTGAAAAAAGTATAAACGATGCACAATGGAAGATAAGTTATAAAAATCCTATCTCCCACTTAATTCCTGACTGCAACTTTGATTTTGTGGAAAGAGAAAAAATGATTTCAAAAGGAAGCGGTGCATCCAGTTCCCATGAAATGAATCTTGAAATAGGTTTAAAAATTCTGCTTTCTATTTACAATCGATTTGTTAACCGTGACGATTTGGATTCTAATTATCTAAACGAAGGCGAAGATGTAAGCATTAACCGGTTGATAAGCCTTGTTGAAGAATACCGCGACAAACCTATTGTTGAAATGGTTGAATATATAATGGCTAACTGGATTGTTAAAAGACATGAGACTGTTGCTCTTGAGAAATTATTGCAAAAGAGAGATGGTTTTTATTTTGAACGAATAGATGATTTGTATATTCCTACAGGATACAAAGCCGAACCTGGTTTCAAGGGATTGCGTTTGTTACAGTTGTTACAGGTAATGAAGGACTTGGATATGTTGGAGAATTGATATGATAGAGAGAATTCTTGATGTATTTTCAGAAAGTAAAAATTATGATATCGCTTTAATGACAACATTTAATTTTGATATCAGCTTCTTTGAAAATAAAATATTAAATCACTTATATGAAAATGACGTAAAAAAAGTTTCTTTGTTTGTTGATTCATATGAGCTTAATAAAGCTTTGTCTGAAACCACCTATACTTCTATTGGCAAGAAATATATTGTTAATCCTATTGAGATGAAAGAAGCGTTCCATCCGAAAGTTATCTTACTTTTAGGTCAGTCTTGTGCAAAATTAGTTGTTTCAAGTGCTAATATTACGGTTAGTGGATATCTGAAAAACAACGAAATTTTCAATGTTTTTGATTACAATGATGCACATCCTGAAAATGCAAAACTTATCAACTCAGCAATCAAATTTTTTGAACAGCTTAACGAACGCTCTTTCAATCAAGATAAAACTATTTTTGATGAAATAAAGAACTTGGTTTACTATGGTAAAACAGCCACAAATGAGGAGTTGTATCTTCTTTATAATTTGGACAACTCCATTCTGTCACAAGTGACAGAAATAGTAAAAGACGTTACTGATATAGATGTTGCTGTTCCTTATTATGATAATTATGCTTATGCTCTTGAGGCGCTGCATACATGTTATCCTGATGCAAAAATCAATTTGTATTTACAACATAAAAAAAGCAAGTTTCCTTTATCACATAAAAACAGCAGCTTCATATCTAAGATTTTTGCTTTTGACAAATGCAACGGTTCAAATTATTTTTATCATGGAAAAGCGTTTAGGTTTACAACAGCTGATGCTACATTCTTTTTATACGGCAGTGCTAATTGCACCAAAAGCGCTCTGATCAAGTCTTCTAACGAAAACGGCAATATAGAATGTTGTGTTTTAGAAAAAGGTGTAGCAGAAGATTTTGATGAGTTCTTTGATAATTTTGAACTGCTTGACGATGCGGAAGAGCTTCAGTGTGATTTGTTGACATTTGAAAGCAAAGATACCGCTAATTTCTTTTACAGATATGGTACTCTTGGTACCGAATTAATTTTTAATTTTGGATACAGTAAAAAATATGAAACAGTTGAAGTTTTTTATGATGATATAAAATTACACTGTGAATATAAAAATAACAGTTTAGTAGTTTCAGCTCCCGCTGACGTATTTTTAGCTGCTGATTTAATCACGCTTATTATAAAATACAACGGTAAACGCGAAGAAATAAAGTGTTGGTACACCGATATTTCAACATTAAATTTTTACCGTGCCAGAACATCAGATGAGGCACTCTACACCGCTTCTTTATATAATGAAGACAGTGAAAAATATGTTGAAGACGCAAGATTGATTTTAGATGCGATGTCTTTATGTATTGATGATGCCGTTAAAGAAAAGCTTCTTTTAAGAAAATTTAACAACAGTAAAAAAGAAGCGGATGAAGAAGATTATGACGATGAAGATGGAATAATCAGCTATGTTATTCCTGATGCGTCAGAAATAGCTCAATATAGAAAGCACGAGTATGTAGACAAGCATTTTAAAACACCTTGTTTCAATTATTTTAGAGAAACATATGAAACACATTTAACCGGAGACAAGCAGAAACATTTGAAATGTCTTGGAGAAAAAACAGAAATACATAAAAGGCCTCCTAAGACATCAGAGCAAAGGTTTATGCGTTTTCTTAAAAGCCGTGTCAAACAGATGCTTAATCCTGAATTTATAGAGTACGTTTCTTTTGAACATTATATTTTCTGTGTTAATACTGTTCTTGGAATTTTTGACAGATATTCCATTAAAGAGTATGTAACCGATATGTTTGAATACGAGTATCTTATCAATGCACGCTTATCTTTTATAAAAGCCTTAATGACAAAAGATAGCACCTCAGACTCATCTGAAGAAATTCACAACGCTTTTCTGATTTTAATTAGTCAGATGATGTTAGAGTACAGCAAACAGGTGCTCAAATGTAACTTTGACGAAAGCAAATTATTGTATCAACACAGAGATATTTTAAAAGAACTTAATAGCCGATACGATTTCCGTAACAATATGTCAGGATACATATGTGCTGCAGTTGATATAATAAACGAGTATCGTCTGGTATACCAAACTTACGCTGAAGCAATTGATGCGGTTGACAAAATGTTTGGTTATGAAACAGAGGAAAAGCTTAGAGAAATCATAGCAAATGACTATGGGGAAGATGCAATGGTTTTCTTTGACTATGATAAAACAATCATACTTGCGAGCACCAATAGTATGAAGGATTTTATGAAAATAAAAGAACGAACTATCGCTGCATTGAAAAATCTGTATTTTAATAGTGGTGCCGGAAGATTTTTAACAATAGAAGTCAGAAACACTATTCCTTTGACCTCTAATTCTAGAATAGCCTACATTGTACAGGAAGAAATAGATTTTAAAAATCGTCTAGGTGTGCAAAAAATAAAAGTAAAAAGCGGTAAGGTTGTTAATCAGTCAAAATATAAGCTATACTGATAATACAACAAGAGGTGATATCATGACAGAACCCGAAGTAAGCCTTCTGATAGCTATGAAATATCTTCAAAACGGAGAAGCTTGTGAAAACATAACCGTATCGATTGACGGAGCACATATTAAAACTAAAGATACTGTTCATTTTGATATAATAACTTTTATGCAAAAATGCGGTTATTTAAAATGCGATAGCGACCTAATCCATTGGCAAGGAGAATATCAAAAGCCAGGCTCTTCACTGAAGATTATCATCTGCAGCAAACCAGGTATAGGCGATGTAATAATCACTTTGAATGATGGTAGAATTTTATACATCGAAAGTAAGAAATTCAAAAGCGGAAGTGGTGGAGAATATCCGGCAATGCGAGAGGCAATTGGACAATTGATGACCGGTTGTCCTGATGATACAAATGTCATTCCTATTGTTGCTGTGCCTTATAATGAAAAGAGCTCATCTCTTGCAAACAGCTGGTCCGAAAATAAAAGAATCTGTAACTCGGGTATTCGTTTTATGTTGGTACATAACGATGGTGTAATAGACTTTATTTGATTAGTAAAAAATGTTTAAACAAAGCAAAACCACACCAAGCATGAATGTAGGTGTGGTTTACGCGTATTATGGTCTATGGCGTTATATATGGTCGGTTAAAACTTCTAGCATTAACCTACCGCCAAGCCTGAAGCCATAAGCAAATACTTCTTTTTCAATAATAGAATTCATCTCATTTACGCAATCATCGTATTTTTCAAGTGTCAGGTTTTGCTCTGCTGTCAGGGCTGATGATAATAATTCTCGATTCTTACCCATAAGGCTTATAAGCTCCTTGATTTCACTGTTATGTTCGGTGCTTTGCTCTTGCGGATACACATTACCATACCATAATTCTTCAAGTAAGGTTCTCATAACACCCCTCCTTTCGTATATAACAAAACGACCACATCTCTGAGAGTATTCCCAGCGATGCGGTCGTTTCTGCAATATTAAGTGTTTGTTTTGGTTTTGTTTTTATACGTGGCATAATGCTGCACCTCCTTGTAGTGTAGCACTATACCGTTATAACATTAAAAAGTCAAGCTATCTTTTGATTTTATAAAAATTATATTTATGTTACACGATCAAAATTGGTTCATTTTGATTCTCTCAAATTTTTATAAACATCTTCGAGGAACACTTGCATCAGTTCGCGTTTCTTTTCATCGTTATCAAGAAGAAGTGCAAAGAAGTCTTGGTTCTGCTCATATCCTTCAATAAGGGCTTCCTGTACAGCATCAAAATATGCAAATTTGAAATCCTTCAGGCTGTTGTTACGAGCGCTATCTCGCAGATGACCGTTCTTAAGGAGCAAGTCTCTCATCTGTAATGCAGATTTAGATGCCACATCCACATCAAAGTTTTTATTATAAGCTGCATTGATTTCATCGATGATTTCTGAAAGTTTTTTCTTTGCAGCCTCGTCAAAAAATACCTCATTTGGCTTAGGTAAATCAACTTCAGGCTTTGATTCAATCTCTCTTGTCTGTTCTCCCGTTTTCTTTTGTTTGAAATTAGAAGCGGTTATTTTATCAGCGATATCAAAATCATTGCCACCACCGCCGATTTCAATTTCTTTAACAAGATAAGATAAGAAATTGTACTTTTTATGCAAATCAACATTTTCATAACAAGTAGCCTGAATAAGGAAACTGTAAAAACGAATAAAACGTTTGATTGTTGAACGGATTTCCGTTTTTTCAAGGGGACCGAATTTATTGATGATTTGCAGAGATTTGTCAAGAAGTGACCACATCTTAGCTTTATCCTTAGCGGTACGCTTTTCCTGATACAAATATTCATTGAAAGATTCAATATCATCAATATCCAGGAAGTTATATTGGTCAACCTGTGCTTCAACAGCTCTGATGTCAGACGGAGTAATTGTTTCATTCAGAATAGTTTCCGTATAGAACGGTGAAAACGCTTTCTGAATATCGTCATATTCATTCTTGAAATCGAGAACAAAGGTCTTTTTATCAAACGGTGCGCAGATTCGGTTAAGACGTGACAGAGTCTGTACTGCCGAAACATTACGAAGTCGTTTGTCAACATACATAGCACAAAGCTTCGGTTGGTCGAAACCGGTCTGATACTTATTTGCAACCAAAAGCACCTGATAATCATTGGAATCAAAAGCTTCGGGCAAATCACCTTCCGAAACACCGTTCATAACAGCTTCTGTGTATTCGTTGCCATCTAAGGACACTTTGCCTGAAAAAGCAACAAGTGCATGAATGCCAGTGTAACCGTGTTTTGTAACATAATTTACAAACTCATTACGATATTTTACTGCAGCCTGTCTTGAAGAGGTAATTACCATCGCTTTGGCTCTACCACCAAGTTCTTTCATAATATGATTTTTGAAATGTTCAATTATGATTTCAACCTTCTGTGCAATGTTTGTATCATGAAGCTCTATATACTTTGCGATTTTACGTTTGGCAGCAATAGTTTCAAGTTCAGGGTCATCCTCAATAGCCTTATTGATTTTATAATATGTTTGATAAGTAACATAGTTCTTCAAAACATCAAGAATAAAACCTTCTTCGATTGCCTGCTTCATAGAGTATAAGTCAAAAGCAACCTTTCTACCTTCTTCGTTCAGTGAACCGAACAATTGAAGAGTAGTGGGCTTAGGCGTAGCTGTGAAAGCTATCATTGAAACATTATCCTGTTTACCGCTTCTTGCAATTTCATCTTCAATTACATCTGCCATAGAAAGCTCATCTTCACTAACATCTGCAGGTGTTGCATCGCTTAATTTTCGACTTTCAGAAAGAGTATATGTAACTGATTCCATAGCAGAGCCTGCAGTGGAAGAATGAGCCTCATCAATAATAACAGCAAAAGTTTTGTTTTTAAGGTCACTTACAAGCTCGTGAATATACATAAACTTATGAATGGTGGTAACGATAATTTTTGTATTACCGTTAAGTGCTTCAGCCAAATCCTTGGAAGTACATTTATCATCCATTACTTTAATAAGTCCTGCTTTGTGCTCCAATGATAAAACAGCATTCTGTAACTGACGGTCAACAACAATACGGTCTGTAATAATACAAACAGTATCAAAAATAACATTATCTTCTGCATCATGCAAAGAAGCAAGTCGGTGTGCTAACCAAGCAATTGTATTGGTTTTACCGCTACCTGCGGAGTGCTGAATAAGATAATTCTTTTCGCTATGGTTTACAATAACATCATTAACAACTTTTCTCACGGCATTGAACTGATGATAACGAGGGAATATGAGAGTTTCTTTGGTTTCTCTCTTACCAGTATCGGCATTTTTCTTGGTTTCTTTCTGTAAAAAGATAATTTTGTCAATAAGATAAATAACAGTATCTTTCTTGAGAATATCTTCCCACATATATGAAACATTAATTCCATCGTCATTATGAGGGTTACCTTTACCTGAATTGATTCCTTCACCACAACCCTTATTGAAAGGAAGGAAGAAGGATGATTTACCCTTAAGGTTGGTGCACATATAAACTTCATTCAAGTCCATTGCAAAGTGTGCAAGACAGCCTGCTTTGAATTTAAGAAGCCTTGTTTTGAAATCACGCTCGTATTTGTACTGACGGATGGCGTCTTCATAATTCTGACCGCTGGTATTGCACTTAAGTTCAAAAGTAAAAATTGCAATACCATTGATGAAAATAACAAGGTCAATACGTTCGCCTTCGGTGTGATACACCTCTTCCATAACAGATAAAACATTCTTATTATAAAGCTCCTCTGCCTTGGGGTTGAAAGAGTTTGCAGGCTTACGATACATAAGGTTAAGCGTAACACCATTATCAAACTCTACACCGTGTTTTAACACATCAAGCAGGCTACGATTTTTCTTGTTAATCTCATTGTTAATATAATTCAGAACTGTCTGACGGGTTTTATCACGGTACAGTTTTTCAAGTTTTACCATCGCTTCGCTTTGGGTATCGTTCAAGAAGTCAAATAACAACTCAATGTCCATACCATAGCCGGCATCATAATCATCTGCCGAGCGGATTTTGTAATCGTTGTTGGTTTCAAGCATTTCTAAAATATATGCTTGATAATCCTTACGTTCTTTTAATTGACCACTTTTTATTGCCATATCAGTTCACCTCCGTTTTATAAATGTTTTTCAATATAGTGGCAAATTTGTTTTTGCTCCTCAATAGGCGGTACAACCATATATACATTTTTGACAATAGTGGAGTTTAATCCGTTCATAATAGAGCCTTTTGATTTTAATAAAAGCTGTTCATATACTGCTTCGCTTTCATACAAGTACTCAAAGTATTTAGGAATCATCATATCCGAAAGACGAACTTTGATTAAATGAGAATCCATAATTCCAGGAGAAATACCTTCGGGAACAACACAGCACTTTCCAATAGTTCCCATCATTGATACCGCAATATCGTTTGGAAGAACTTCATAATTCTTTAAACGGAGATAATTTTCTTCGGTCACAAAATTATCACCATATTCAAAATCTCTATGAATCAAATTTGCCTGACCATAGACTTTGAATTGTCCATCTTCTGCACTTACCACTTCGTTTGTTAATGCACTGCCAAAAGGTCCAACTTTTATCCCATCGTTACTTTGCTTAATAATGTACTTTATTCTTTTTACTTTCCAGTGTGATGGTATTTTGCCAAACCAAACCAAACCGCTTTCTTTAAGTTCTACTGATCTGTCAAGCCCGCGTATCAACGTTTCTAAAATAAATAATTCTTTATATCTCTGTTCTAGTTGTAGATTCTCTTCACTAATAGAGATAACTGCATTCAAATTTTTTTGACTGGCGGTACTGGAAGCAACTATTTGTTTGAGTTTAGTCATATTTTTTACGATATTGTTATGAATTTCTTCGGCAGTATCAGTCTGATTATACTCATAAAAATATTGTGTAAACGCAATTTCACCGCCTAATCGTTCTTTGTTGGTAGTACTTTCTTTCTTAGAAGGGTCGTATTCATACTTCCAAATAGCATCCGGAACGTGTGGATATACTTCTTCTTCAAAATATTCTTTCGGATCTTTGGTAAGCTTTATAATTTCGCTATCCTTGGTGGTGCTATCAACAAGCACGTTGCCCTTTTTATCTTTTTGGATAACAGCAGCTTTATCGATAACAGAAAGAGCCATCGCAATACTTGAAAGACGGCTCGCAGATAAGCCTTCAACACTATAAAGGAGTCCTTTTAAGTGCTTTTCGAAGTCAGAAAAATCCATATACACAGTATCAGAAGTATTGTTTTCTAATATCGCAATAACATCCGCTACAAACTGACGACCTTTAAGATATTTCTGATATTTTTTCTCATCAGCAGCACTGCGAGGATTCATTTCCTCTAACTGCTCAAAATCAGCAACATTGAAAATATTGGAGTTAGTGGTAAATAAAGAACTGTTTTTAAGTTCTTCGACAGCATTTTTGCTTAACGTACCCCTGCGCTGAAGTGGCTGCCATACACTGTACTCACGATACATAAACTCTTCATTTGCGAAAATTTTGCATTCGGGAGTTTCTTCAAAATTGGCATAGAGCTCTGTAATTTTAAGCATACTGTCGCGGTCAATTTCACGACGCTTTTTACCGAGAGATTTACGTAATGGTTTCCACATATTAACAGCATTTATAAGCTGAACCTTGCCTTTACGGTCAGGACGCTTGTTTTTAGAGAGAATAAAAGCATAAATACCGATATCTGTGTTATAGAAAAGCTGAGAAGGCAAAGCAATAATGGCCTCAATTAAATCCTCTTCAAGCATCCATCTTCTGATTTGGCTTTCGCCGCTTGTAGTACCACCAGAAAACAGAGGTGAACCGTTAGAAATTATTGCAGCACGACCATTCTTATCATCCATTTTATTTATAATATGCTGCATAAATAAGAGCTGAGCATCACCACTTGCAGGCAGACCTTTCTCAAATCTACCGCCCTTTTTATGCTCATCACGAACAGCTTTTTCCTGTCCGTCAGGCGCATCTTTTCCGCCCCATGGCGTACCGAAAGGTGGGTTCATTACAATCAGGCGCATTTTCTGATTGGGAAAACAGTCAGTTTTCAATGTGTTAGCCGGGTCTCCACCTTTAATGTTTCGGGCATCCTCTCCCTTAATTAACATATCTGCCATACAGATTGCATACGACTCCGGATTGATTTCCTGACCGAAAAGACGAACATCTACATAAGGGTTCTTTCTCACAAGAAAATCGTGTGTGGTTGAAAGCATACCGCCCGAACCACAGGCCGCATCCAATACGGTTGCCACTTTGCCTTCTTCTGTAAGGAGGTCATTACAACCTTCTGCAAGAAGTACATTTACTAAAAGTCTGATAACTTCACGAGGGGTATAGTGGTCACCGGCCTCGGCATTTTCAGAGAATCTTCTGATAATATCCTCGAAAATATAACCCATCTTCATACCGTCAATGCTTGCAGGGTCAAAATCGATATCAGAGAACTTTTTCACAATGCCATAAAGGCGGTTGTTTTTATCCAACTTATCAATCTGCTTCTTAAATTCAAGATTATTGATGATTGTCTGAACATTTGCAGAAAAACCGTCAATATAGCTCTTAAAGTTTTCAGCAATACCGTCACTATCGTTAAGAAGCTTTTTAAGAGTAAATTTACTTGTATTATAAAAAGGATAGCCAGATATCTGTTCTAATAAAGCTGCAGGTGTAGTCGGGGCCTTTTCATATTTTTCAATTACGGCTTGTTTTGTTGCAGCTAATGCACATTCAAAACGACGAATAATAACCATTGGAATGATTACATCTTTATATTTATCAGAAGTGTATGCACCTCTCAGTGAATTAGCAATTGACCATACAAGACCAACCTCTTTGCTTACATCAATGGAATTGTCGTCAAGCATAACATTGTAATTATAATTTTTAGCCATTTTGTGATTCTCCTCTCGCGGATTCGGTTATAAATGAGATTAATAGTTTTTGTAAATCTTCCATTTGCTGAACAGATAACTCTTGTCCTTCTATAATACGAAGAGTGTCGTTCATACCTTTTTGATTTAAAACAATGTTACATACATCGGGTGGAGGAGCTCCTCTGATAACAGAGTACAACCTATCCATTTCATCATGCGTTTTTTTATCCGGGTTTATATTTTGGATAATAGCAATGTATGTTTCAGCCGTCGGGGCGTTTATGCCATCCTCAATGTATTTCATATTAGAAGGAGGCAATCCAACTGATTTAGCAAGAGCCCTTTGGCTCATTTCACCACGGCATTTAGAAATTATTTTTCCGAGTTTTTTCTTAGCTACTTCAATAGTCTTGTCGGTCTTTTGTTTCGTCGACAATGTTACCTCCTCCTCTCTTTGTGTTCTATGTTCTATAACATAGAACAAATATATCACAAATAAAAATTCAAGTCAATAAAAACATTAAACTTGAAATTAAAATTTTACATTCTCTTGACTTTCTCCTCTTTTAGAGCAATATATAACACTACCAATATTAAAGGAGGTAAAGTCAATGTACAACATCAGTAAAAACACAGTAGAACGCTTAAGAGAGGAATATCCTGTCGGGTCAAGAGTAGAACTTTTACATATGGACGACCCATACAACACAACGCTGTTTCCGGGTGCGAAAGGTACAGTGAGAAGTGTAGACGATATGGGCACCATCCATGTGAGATGGGATTGCGGTTCATCACTCGGGGTAGTTTATGGTGAAGACAGCTGCAAGGTTATTTTGGAATAATAATATCATAACAACTGCAACTGTGCTGATATATAATTAAAAGGGTAATATATCTATAATGATCACAGTGTTTTCACTTGCCTATTTCATAAACTATGTTATAAATCAAATAATCAGCTATATTTACTTTTTGATTTTGCTGGGTTTTATGGTTTGCAAATAAAAATAAGAACCTTCAATAGACTGAAGGTTCTTATAAAATAAGCGTGATTGTTGACGAATCAAGATTGAATCATATTTTTTATATCCTGTGTTATTTTTGCATGATCCAACTCATTTTTTTCATCAAACACAAAAATCCTAACAAACTCGCTTTTATAATTTGACAAATGACCAATTACAGATAGTTTATCTGCTGCTAAATATGAGATTTCTTTAATATCAGGATCGTATAATTTTACAGCTTCTCTTAAATCTTCTACATGTTCGTCTGTTGGTTCAGTTAACGGATAATTGCTTTGAATCTTTTCTACTGTAACAGTTACAATTTGATAACCCCACTTTGAATTTCCTATTATTTCTGTTATTTTTTGAGGACACCTCTTCAACTCCCATTTGAGAACAGAAAATGCGGATAGCGGTGACTCTTCGTATAGATCTTTAAGTTCTAAAACAACCTTGGGACGTTTTCTCTCGATATACATTCTATAAAGAGATTTATACTCCTCGTCATCTGTAGCTTTGTAATAATCCTCAAATGCAACCTCTAAAGATGAATCAGTAAAATTTAAAAATTCATAATCATTAATGTGATCATGGATTTCACTAAGTGAATTATACATAAACCCTCGGCCCATCAAAAGCTTTATGTACATTGCTTTTATCAATCCCTCAAATGCTCCATTTGTTTTGTGAAATATGATTTGTGAATAATGGAAGTATCTAGACATCAAAAAATGTTCAACTACATGTTGTCCTTTTTTGTTGCACACTAAAACACGATTGTCGTCTCCGGGTGCTAATTGTGGATCTTCTACAACCATTAATAATCTAACCAAATATTGTAGATCTACTAAACCATACTTCACTCCTGTTTGATAGGAATCTCTTAACAAATAATCAAGCCTGTCTGCATCTAAACTGGAGTGCAGCAACTGCGAATACAACATATTTCTAGAGCCTATTTCTCCTGTGAATATTTCAGCAATTTCATTTGGATTAAGATTGTGTTTTTTTAAAATCCCAACAATTCCAGTATGATTGGTTACTATATATTTTCCTAAGTGCTCATGATGTGCACTTTTAGAATGAGAAGAAACCATTTCATATAAATTATGTGTATCGGTTGCTAAACCAGATGTAACTATCTGTGGAACAATATCACTATTGTCTTTGCAATATCCATAGACTGATTCTCCTAAATGAGACAAAGGATAATGACCGATATCGTGTAAAAGTGCTGCAATACGCATTTTTACAGCATCGTCCTCTTGTATGAATTTATGCTTCAACAAGTGGTCCGTCATAAGCCCCATAATGTACAGGACACCTAAAGAATGAACAAATCTAGAATGTTCTGCGCCAGGAAATACATAGTTCACTCTTGCTAATTGACGCAGTCCCCTTAGTCTCTGAAATATAGGAAGACTGATTATTTCCAACTCTATTTGAGTAATAGGAATACCGCCATAAACGGGATCGTTGATGTATTTGACAATTTTTAATTTAGACTCTGTCATTTGGTTGACCTCCTTTTTACGAAAGACAACCTATTGCCTTCAATTGTGCCATAGCTGCATCAAAATGCTCTTTGTTGAATTGGGGCTTATATTTAGTTAAACACTCAAACGGCTTATCCTTCTTCCATTTTTTTACAATGTATAAAACGGAGGCAAGCAATTCAAACCAAGCGGCTAAATTAAGAGAAGAAGGTTTTTCTTTTTCAAGGCTATTAACAACTTTAATTTTATCTTCCGCGCTTTTGGAAATAGTGTATTTAGAAAAGTCTTGATCTTTAAGCATGTCTAAATTATTATAAATATATGTTGTCAAATCAGGTGAGTATGGCCCTCTAATATACCAATTAAAGCAATAACCAACATCTATTCCCATTTCTTGTAAAATAAATATCTTTTTTTGACTGATAATCCGATCATCAAGCGAATCTTTTTTTATTCGTAAAGCTTGAAATACTATTCCGTTGGCAATGTCGATGTTTGTCATAGATGACACCTCCTTTTGATCCATTTAGAATTATATTATGTAAACAACCCCCAATTTAATTATACACTAGTAAACAAAAAGAGTCAATCTTTATATGAAAATATGATTATCAAAAAATGAGTTTTTGTTTTAAAAAACGAATCCCTAAAAAGCAAATCCCTCTTAATATGATTTCAAAGGTTGCTGTACCTATTATGGGTGCAGCAATTTTTGTTATCCAGAAACCTTACCTATAAACCACAAAACAGCAATTATAACCATAAGTATAACAAATGCACCACTGCAGCCGATATTACCATTCCCGCTGCTGTTTTGACTATTGCCGCCACCGGAATGACCGCCACCGGTTGTTGTCATTTTAAAAGCATAAAAATCATCCAAATTCGGCATATCGCACCTCCGCAATAATAACTGCTTCCATTATAATGTCTCTTCCGGCACAAATCAACAGCTCTCACCGGTACAGTCCTGATATATGTACTAAGAATATAAAAAAAGTCCTTTGAAGTAAGGTAGATACTTACTTCAAAGGACTTTAAATACTAGTTATTTTTTATTTATACGAATACTCAAAACAATATTATCTGTGCTTAAAATACTCTGTTGTTCATGGCAACGGAGTTTTTCTGATTTTATAAGACTTTCAACAGCTGCTTTTCCGTACTCGTCGAGAGAAAGATATGACATTATAGTTTCACGGAATTGGTCTTCTACTTCCCAGCGACCAAGTTGATCTATATCTTCTTCGCTCATTCGAGGAGATGAAGCATCATTGGAAAATCCCAAAATATAGTCAATACGTTTATCGAAAATATCTGAAAGGCAATTTAAAGTTTCATAGTTAGGTTCCCTTTTTCCGATTTCCCACATGGCGATAGTTCCTTTTGAAACATCTAACATTTCTGCAAGCTGAACCTGAGTTATTTTTTTCTCTTTTCTTAATTCTTTTAATCTTTCTGCAAACATAATAAACACCTCCGTTACAATGATAATAACACTATATGTGAGAAAAGTCAATATATTTCTCACATTTACAATATAATACTTTTAAATATTTTAACAAATAGTGAGAAATACTATTGACAAAGATAACTATATGTTGTAGTATTATAATTGTAAATCTCACATATGGTGAGATTTTTTGAAGCTGTTAGCAAATTGCATCTTGCACGTAATTAAACGAAAGGAGGATTACCTGTGGAAAAATCAACTATGAGCGTTCAGGAGCTGTCATCCCATATGGGCATCAGCTTGCCAAAGGCCTATGAGCTTGTGAAAGAACCGGGTTTTCCAACAATAAAAGTTGGTACTCGCATCTTAATCCCTATAGAAGGTTTTAACGAATGGCTCAAGAGAAAATATGAAGAATGATTACAACCCTAAATCTATTTAAAGAAAAGAGGTGAAAGAAAAATGTACGAAAAATTACCTGCGGAAATTAAAGAAAATGCACTGTGCTGTCTTTGGAGAAAAGAAGAGCATGAGGGCAGAATGACAAAGATTGCTTATCAGGTTAACGGCTGCAAGGTTCGTGCAAACGACAGAGATACATTTGCTCTCTTCAGCTCCGTTATACCTTATATAAATGGTTATGATGGTATCGGCATAGGTGTGTTTGATGGATTTTCAGCTGTTGATATTGACCACTGTGTTGTTGATGGTGAACTGTCCGAACTAGCTGTGGACATTATAAAAACAATGAATTCATATACAGAGTTCAGCCCATCGGGTACCGGTATTCGTATTATCTTTAAGACAGACCGGCTGTCATACGATAAAGCAAGATACTACATCAACAACCGTAAGCTCGGTCTTGAAATATATGTTTCGGGATACACTAAAAAGTTTGTTACGCTTACAGGCAATGCAATTAATAACATCGGCATTGACTACCGTGACAGTGAACTGTTGACCGTTCTGGAAAAATATATGGTTAAACCCGAAGTTAGCAAAAGTGTTACGAAGGCTGTTACCGGTAGCTATCTCTCCGATGACTCGGTAATATCAAAAGCCTTAACTTCTAATCAAGGTGAAAAGTTTTCTGCACTATGGAACGGCAATATTCCCAATGATAAAAGCCACAGCGAAGCAGACCAGGCACTGTGCAGCATCTTAGCTTTTTGGTGCGGTGGTGATACCGAACAGATGGATAGGCTTTTCCGCTTATCAGGTCTTATGAGAGAAAAGTGGGAACGTAATGACTACAGAACAGCAACACTTAACAATGCAGTTGCTATTACAACGGAATTCTATAAACCGTTAGCATTCTCCACTCCTGAAGAAGACTTCTCCGATGCTGCGGACTTTCTAAAAGCTGTATGCCCGGAGAACAACCGAAAGTATCCATGGACAGATATTGGTAGTGGAAGGCTGTTTGCGGACCGTTACAAAACAATCGCCAGGTATGTTCCTGAAAGAAAGATGTGGTACTGCTATAAAGATGGTGTATGGTCAGCTGATGTAGGAAACCTCAAAACTATGGAGCTTTGCAAAGAACTTGCTGATTCACTGCTGATATATGCCACAACCATTCAGGATGAACGTCAGCGACAAGATTTTCTTAAATATTGCACCAAGTGGCAGACCAGACGAACAAGAGAAATCATACTCAAAGATGCACAGGGTATACACCCCATATCCTTAAGTGAGTTTGATAACAACCCATATATCTTCAATTGTAAAAACGGTACACTCCACTTAAATACTATGGTTTTTACAGAACATGATCCTGAAGACCTTTTGACCAAGATTTCAGAGGTTGTTTATGACCCTGATGCCCGATGTGACCGTTTTATCACATTCATAAACGAGGTTACAAGCGGAGATGCTGATAAAGCACACTTCCTACAAAAAGCCTTAGGATATGGTATCAGCGGTGACACTCGTTATGAAAGCCTTTTTATACTGTATGGTGCAACCACAAGAAACGGCAAGGGTACTCTTTGTGAAAGCGTATTGAGGGTGTTAGGTGCTTACGGTTGTACTGCACGACCCGAAACCATCAGTATCAAGCAAAACAGTAACAGCCAAAACCCCAGTGAAGATATTGCAAGGCTTGCAGGTATAAGATTTGCAAACATATCCGAACCCGGAAAGGGACTTGTGCTGAATGCTGCTCAAGTCAAAAGTATGACCGGCAACGACACCCTTAATGCACGTTTTCTTCATGAAAACAGCTTTGACTTCAAACCACAATTCAAGCTGTATATCAACACAAACTATCTTCCGGTGATAAACGATATGACCTTATTCAGTAGCGGTAGAGTTATCATCATTCCTTTTGAAAGGCACTTTGATGAATGCGAGCAGGATAAAAGCCTTAAGTCAGAATTTGCAAAGCCTGAAAATCAAAGTGCAATCCTCAATTGGTTGCTTGATGGGTATAAACAACTGCAAAAAGAAGGTCTTAGCTTACCCTCTTCGGTTGCTGCAGCCACTGCAGCCTATCAGCGAGACAGCGACAAAATAAAGCAGTTCGCAGAGGATAACCTTATTGCGGACCCACGCTCCGAGGAAAGAACCGCAATGGTTTATGCCAGTTACAAGAGCTGGTGCTTTGATAATGGTCATCGTGCAGAAAGCATGAAAACCTTTAAGCAAGGTCTTATGACAATGGGAAGTGTAGTCAGACGCAGACCCCGTAATGGAGGTAGCGAAACCACACTGCTTGAAGGGTATAGGCTTGTAAGTGATTTCCTTGCATAAGCATTGTCGCAGGTTGTCGCAAGTATTTCAGGTTGTTTTTAAAATGATGTTCTTTATAGAGATAACCTATTTTTCCTGCGACAAGTTGCGACAGAATCTGAAAGGAGGTGAGTGCATGGAAGAGAAAGAGCTTTCAAAATATCTGTGGAAAGGGTTAGATTACAACCGTTACTTTGTGCTTAAAGTAATACCGCAAGATGAAGATAATGCTGTGATTGTAATGTGCAGTAAAGATAGAGAGAACCACCATTGGTGCCTTGAGTATATGGGTGGCGGAAAGTATTTCAACACCGTTATAGAGCTTATCGAATATTATAACAGCCGATTTAAGGTTCCATTCCATAAATTCAACATCCCTCGAGATTAACAACCCTAGGGGGCGGTTAAATCTCTGTGACTTTTGAGTTGTGCAACGGGCGTGGGGTGCCACGCACAAAGTCGCAGTTTCAAAGGGGGTATTAACCCTAATATTAAAAATATATCCGAAATGGAGGAAAATTTTATGATAAAAGAAACTAATTATAACGATTTAATGGCTCGTTTAAACGCAGCTATGGGTATGGATTCACCCGAGAAAAAAGAAACCGAAAGAGCATATGCTACATATAAAAATGCATTCTGGGAGAATATGCATACAGGCGTTCCGCAGAATGCACTTAAGGAAAGTTCATCCTCATCAGGTGGCTATCTCGTACCCGACTCATTTGAAAGCAGAATCATTGATTTTCTCGAAAATAAAAACATTGTGCGAAAGGTAAGCCATGCAATTAAAACATCCCAGAATTTAAAGATTCCTGTGGCTGTTAAAAACTGTGATGCTATCTGGGTAAAAGAAGGTGAACAGCACTTCCCGACAGAAGCTGAATTCGGTGAAGTGAAAATTGAAGCCTACAAATTAGCTATTATGGAACTTGTTTCCGATGAACTTCTCGAAGACAGTGGCTTTGACCTTGAAGGATATATCCTTAACTCCGCTGTAAAGAAAATAGCTGAAGCTGAGGAAGAAACCTTCATCAAGGGTGACGGTATTAAGAAACCTTTAGGACTCATTCATCAAGCATCCGTTGGTGCAGTGACAGCTGACAGCAAAACCGTTGATGTGGATGATATGATAAACCTTGAGCATTCTTTAAGAGAACCGTACCGTAATCGTGCTGTGTGGCTTATGTCAGGTGATGTATATGCTATGCTCAGTAAGATTTTACATTATAAAGGTCACCGCTTTATGGAATTAGCTGAAGACGGTGAAACCGAGATGCTACTCGGACATCCTGTTTATGTATGCAACAGCCTTGACGCCTTAGCTCCCGGAAGTAAATCTGTTCTCTTCGGTGACTTTGACAGGTTCTGGATAGGTGACAGAGGTAACCTCAGCATTAAGCGACTTTCAGAAAAGTATGCTGATTCAGGTCAGGTCGGTTTTATCGTAAGTGAGCGTGTAGATGCTAAACTTGTAGACCCTGAAGCTGTCAAGGTTCTACAGACCAAGGCTGAATAATTTTATGGTAGCGGAAGGATGTGACCGAATGACTACACGAGAGATTGAAACACTTAACAATTTAAGAATTAAGGGATATCAGCCTTCTGCTATTGCGGTGGTGCTCGGTATCCCTCCGGGGACGGTGCGTTCATATATTCATCGCCACCCGGATATTCCCAACACACAAAACTGTAAATACTGTGGCAAACCCGTGTTACAGAACGCCATGGGTAAAGAAAAAAAGTTCTGTTCAGACAAGTGCCGTATGGCTTGGTGGAACAGCCATCAGGATAGTGTTAACCGAAAAGCGTATTACACATTGACCTGCAAAAACTGTGGAAAGGAGTTTGAGAGCTATGGTAACAAAAAGAGAAAATACTGCAGCCGTGAATGCTATACCGCAGCAAGAAAAGTATTCACCTGAAAATCTTATTCTGTACCATACCTCTCTTGCACTTATGAAAACACTTGCTGATGAGGATGTTTTTACCGAAAGTGAGTACAGAAAAATATGCACAAAACTTACCAAAAGCCGTGGCTTATCTTCGTCCAGTATATTCGCAGAATTAACTTGATATATCAGCCGTACAGAGGGAATATGTAATCACTAAATTGATACAAAGGAGGATAAAAATGAACCGCATAGTACAACAAGTAAAATTCCAGACAGCACCCATACCAATAGTTAAAAAGGTTGCAGCATATGCCAGAGTTTCTACGGGCAAAGATGCTATGCTTCATTCCTTGTCTGCTCAGGTTAGCTATTACAGTTCCCTCATACAAAACCATAAAGGTTGGCAGTTTGCAGGTGTGTATATCGATGAAGCTGTAAGCGGTACAAAGGGCAGCCGAGAGGGTTTTCAAAGGCTGATTAACGATTGTAAGGCAGGAAAGATTGATATGGTAATAACCAAGTCCATATCACGACTCGGAAGAAACACCGTGACGCTGTTACAGACAGTAAGAGAGCTTAAGGATATAGGGGTGGATGTTTTCTTTGAGGAACAAAACCTACACTCAACAAGCGCTGATGGCGAGCTTATGCTTACAATACTTGCATCCTATGCTCAGGAAGAAAGCTTTTCTGCAAGTGAAAATCAGAAATGGAGAATCCGCAAAGGCTTTGAGAACGGTGAGCTTATAAACCTGCGTTTCCTTTACGGCTACAGTATAAAAAGAGGTTCGGTAGTAGTTAACCCTAAGGAGTCTGAAATCGTGAAAGAAATCTTCAGCAGATATATCGGAGGTGACAGCCTTACCTCGATAGTAACCGATCTTAATAAAAGAGGTATCCCCGGCGCCTTAGGTGGTGAGTGGTGTATAAAGAGCATTCGTAGAATTGTCACCAATGAAAAATATATGGGTAATGCACTTTTACAGAAAACTTACATCAGCAACCATCTTGATAAGACCAAAGTTAAAAACAACGGTCAGCTGCCGATGTACTTTGCTAAAGGTACCCATGAGGGCATTATCGATGAAGAAACATTCCGTCTTGCCCGAAAGAGAGCCGAGCAAATGGAAAGTGAAGCAAAGCCGAAGCCTGATAAAACCTTGTTCGCAGGTGTAATCAGGTGCAGTAAATGTGGCAAGAACTATCGTAGGGTTACAGCCAACGGCAGACACTTTTTCAACTGCACAACCTATATTAACAAGGGCAAAGCTATGTGCCACACTTCAAAGATACCAGAAGAGGAAATATATAATCTCACTTGCGAGGTGCTTGAGGTAGAGTGCCTCGACCGAGATACACTTATCGATAAAATAACGGTTATTACAGCCGAGGATGATAACATCTTGACCTTTCACCTTGCCGATGGCACAACATCCGTTAAGCGATGGCAACACAAAAGCAGAGCCGATTCATGGACTAGCGAAAAAAGAAACATAGCAAGTATAAGAACAACAGAACAAAGGAGGTGCTCATAATGGCAAAGCAAGTAACAGTTATACCACCAACCATAAACCTGCATACAAAACAGCCCTCATCAAATGTTACCAAAAGAAAAGTAGCTGCCTACGCTCGAGTGTCAACAGACAGCGATGAGCAGTTTACAAGTTATGAGGCGCAGATTGATTACTACACCCAATACATAAAGCGTAATCCTAAATGGGAGTTTGTAGATGTTTATACTGATGAGGGCATAACCGGTACGAGTACTAAAAAGCGTGAGGGCTTCAACCGAATGATTGACGATGCCCTCAGCGGAAAGATTGACCTTATTGTGACCAAGAGTGTGAGCCGCTTTGCCCGTAATACTGTCGACAGCCTTATAGCCGTTCGTAAGCTTAAAGAAAACGGCACCGAGGTATTCTTTGAAAAAGAAAATATTTACACATTTGACAGCAAGGGTGAACTGCTGATAACCATCATGTCATCTCTTGCTCAGGAAGAAAGTCGCAGCATATCCGAGAATGTTACCTGGGGCCAAAGAAAGAGATTCGCTGATGGCAAGGTCAGTTTACCTTACCGCAGATTTTTAGGGTACAGAAAGGGCGAAGACGGTTTGCCTGAAATTGTCCCTGAAGAGGCTGTTGTTGTTAGAGACATATACCGAATGTTCATATCCGGCAAGAGTGTAAGCGCTATTGCCAAAATACTCACAGAAAATAAAGTTGCCACTCCCGGTGGTAAAGAGAAGTGGCAACGACAGACCGTCGGAAGTATTCTCACAAATGAAAAGTACAAGGGTGCTGCACTTTTACAGAAGAGATTTACAGTTGATTTCCTGCAGAAAAAGATGAAGGTTAACGAAGGAGAAGTTCCTCAGTACTATGTAGAAAACAGCCACCCTGCTATCATAGAGCCTGAAGAATGGGAGCGTGTTCAGCTTGAACTTGCCAGGAGAAAAGACAGTGGCAGGCGTACCCTTTGTCAAAGTCCATTTGCCGGTAAAATCATCTGTGGTGACTGTGGCGATATTTACGGTGCCAAGGTTTGGCACAGCAATAACAAGTACCGCCGAACCATCTGGCAATGTAACAACAAGTTCAAAGGCGATAAAAAATGTATCACCGGGCACCTTTATGAAGATGACATCAAAGACTCATTCATTACAGCCCTCAGCACCCTTCTGAGCGACCGAGAGGAGCTGCTCAAAGACAGCAGAATTATATTAGCTGAGCTTGATGATAACTCATCCATTGACACCGAGTGTGACAATCTTATTGAAGAAATGGATATGCTTTCTGCTCACATACAGAAATGTGTTACAGACAATGCTATTCAGGCAGTCGACCAGGATGAATACATCCGCCGTTATAACAGCCTGGTTGAGCGTTATGAAAAGCTGCAGAGCCGTTATGATTACCTGCAAAAGAAGAAAGAGCGAAGGATCATACAAGCTGATAGGCTCAGTGGTTTTATGTTTGCGGTTAAAGAACTTGATTTGCTGCAGCTTGAGTTTAATGAAAAACTGTGGCAGATGACAGTTGAGAATGTGACGGTGTATGGAGATGGGAGATTGGTGTGGAGGTTTAGGAATGGGTGTGAGGTGACAATATAGCATTAATGCTACTTTTATATTAAGAGTCGACTGGTGGTCGGCTCTTTTGTTTATTTGTGAATTGAAAAAAATGACGATTTGTGATATAATTAATAAAATTCTTTCTGTAAGGTTGAGATTATATGAATAACATAAGTGAAATGGAGCAGTTTCAAATATTAATGAAAATGGATGCAAAATACTTGCCCGATGAATATTTTGGTGATATTTTTCATTATACATCTCCTCAAGGTTTTCAATCGATTCTGTTTCAAAAACCTAATTCCGTAACACTATGGGCAAGTCGTTTTGATTGCTTGAACGATGTTTCTGAGGGAACGATAGCGGAAGAAATATTAAGAGAAGTGTGCGACGACTTATTAGCTAGTAATCAAATTGATGAATATTTATATAATCTGTTCTCGAAAGTTAAGCCTCCGCGAACAGCCTTATTACATTATAATGAAGGTGATTCTTTAAAAATCACTCGCCCAGAATATGACCGATATGTGTGTTCTTTTTCAAAAAATAAAGACTCTTTATCTATGTGGAACTACTATTCGAAAGGTAGCCGCTATGAAGGGTTTAATATTGGTTTTTATTCCAATGTATTAAAGTCTTCTCTTGAAACTTTTTTTGATAGCATTGAGGCGTTGTTTTACATTTTTCCGGTTGTATATGACAAAAACGAACAAAAGAAAGTAATTGAGAAAATGTTGTTAAAGCTCAAAGAACTATATCAGAAAGATAGGGAACCACAGATACGCTATATAATATCTAATAGGCTTTTAGACTGGAGCCTTATCTTCAAGAAAGAATGTTTTAAGCATGAAGAAGAGGTTCGTATAATTGTTCACCTAGCAAAGCGTGAAACAAAGATACCTGTGCTGTACCGAATAAATGCTGGTTATCTTGTTCCGTACATTGAGTTGACTATTGATAAAGATTGCGTATCCGATGTTATTTTCGGACCATTACTGATGGATGATAAACAAAAGTCTCATCAAGTTAATGTGATGGAAGAACTTTTGGTAGCCAAAGAGTATTCTGCTATAGTTGATTATTCAAAAATACCAATACGTTTTTAGTTAGGTGGAAATAGATGATATGAAAGCAGTAAAACATCCTGGCACTTGTAGATTGTGTGGAGAATTTAAAGATTTAACACCAGAACACATACCGCCTAAGAATGCGTTTAACAAATCTACGATAACTCTTTTACCTATTGAAGAAGTTTGTAAAACTCTAGCTAGTACCGATGACAGAATGCCTTGGGATATACAAGGGTTAAAAGGAAAATTGCAGCAAGGCGGACATAAAAAATACTGTCTTTGTAGGACTTGTAATAACAACACAGGAAATTGGTATATGAGATCATATACTGATTTTGCAAAAACAATAAATTTTATGATACAAAGTGAAAATTTGCAACCGAGCAGCTCGTATTCTTTTACAATTAAAGATCTGTATCCTTTACGAATCTACAAAGCGATGATGACAATGATATGTGACTTGAACAATAATTGTTTTGGTGATTCAGAGCTTAGAGATTTTTTAATGACAAAGGATAGTAATAAAATTAATAATTCGAAATATTCTTTATATATGCATTTGGTATCTTCTCAAGCGGTTCGAATGGGAGGTCTTTCAGCTATTGTAAATATCGATAACCCAAAGAATCCTGTTCTTGTTTCTGAAATGTCGGCTTACCCAATTGGTTTTGCATTGTATATTGATAAACCTGAGGGATATACTCCTTTCGGCTTAAATATTGATTGTTTTGCGACCTTTAATTATGATGACAAATGTGAAATTCGTTTTAATGGAGTTCCTTATTTAGATATAAACACTCAATTTCCAATAGATTTTCGTTCTAAAGATGATATTGTACAGTGTGTTTCTAAAAATGAGGAAAGTTCAAAATAGTATGTACTATAAAATATTAACAGCTGATCGTTTAAGGAGGAAAATAAAAATATAAGGGGTGATTCAGGTGGAACATATCATATTACAAAAACAAGATTGCATTGATATTGTCAACACCATCTTCACTAATGATTGGGATGAAAAAGATATTATACCTTGTGGAAACTATACTGTCTCACATTTTAAAGGCACAGCTTTTGCAAGTGATTACCAGTGTTATAAAATAGAATCTAAAAAGCAGCATAACCCTTCTGAAAAGGAGAGTCAAAAATTTGTCGCTAAAATAGCAACCGTCTCGGAAATAGAAATATTAAAATTACTAAAAGCAAGGGGCTTTCCAGTTCCAAAATTATACTACACTCTTAAATCAAACAAAAACAAAATGCTTTTAATAGAAGAATTTATGCAGGGCGAAGAATTGTATGGTTTTAAAGAGGAGGAGCCTTGGCTTAGAACAATAAAAGAGCTTGCAAAAATACATTGCAACTTTATAAATCTAAATGACACCGAGCTAAAACAAATTGAGGAAATCGCAGATACTTTCGCTTATAATAAAAAACTAGGAAAAGTTGTGGATGTGGTCAAAACACAAAAAAGTTGGGAAGGCTTTGCGATTTTTGCATTTAAAAGAATGAAAAATGCTAAAAAAACTCTTGTTCACGGTGATATGTTTCCAACAAACATTATTGTGGACAGAGAGAATGTAAGCTTTATTGATTGGGCTAACTTTTGCATATTTGCATATTCAATGGATATCGGGCGAATAACAAGTATTATTGATTCAACAATGTTTAAACCAATGTGTCCGTGCCCGCAAAAAGTTATTGAAGAATACTATAATGAAATCAAAGACGCATTGTAAATTAATTATGAAGACTACTTAAAAGATGTCCATGCAGCACAATTTATAGAATTGATTTGGCATTATCATCCATCCGCTGCAAACATTTATAGTAACACCGTAAAGCAGAAAATAGATGAAATTGTAAGCTTGTATTTTTAATCAAGATTTACCTTTTAACGATACCCCCATAATTTAACGATTACCTACCTATAATCCACCACAACTTCAAATCCAACCACACAAAAACAGCGTTGCAGACGGTACAAAACATACCCCAACTGCAACGCTTATTTTTATAACCCCTTATATTACAAGGGTAATTGACTATAAATTAACAATACCACCATCGATACGATTGTATCAACAGTGGTACTAGATTTGGCGGAGAGCAAGGGATTCGAACCCTCGAACGGTTTATCGCCGTTACACGATTTCCAATCGTGCTCCTTCGGCCAGCTCGGACAACTCTCCGTATTTATTTAACTATGTTATTATACACAAAGGGGGGCTAAAAATCAAGACCTTGCATAAAAATATATCATATTTTTTAATTTGACAATTGCACCTCACAGTAGTATACTATATTATCATTACGCAAAATAAGAGAGGTCTGTTTATGAGAAAAATCAAAAAAGTGTCTACCCTGCTTGTGCTTTGCTGTCTGTGCCTTTGTATGGGTGCGGTGTCGGCGTCTGCTGACTATGACAGATTCAGCACAACCGAGTATTATTTTGATGTCGAAATGAATTATTGGGGAGAGTATGTTGAATTCAACGTAAGCCTGGATTTTGACGCTATGGAAGCGAGAATCAACTCTTATTCTTCCGACGAAGTGTGCGACGTAAAAATTCCCGAATATTTTGAGTATGACGGCGACAGGTTCACCGTTACTGACATCGCAGGCGGTGACAAGTATAACGACTATCAGAGAAGTGCGGAAATTCCGTCCACTGTAACTTATATTGCACCGCAGTCTGTGGGATATTATCTTGAAGAGGTTGAAATCGATAACTCCTATTACGATGATGACGGTTATTACGTTGAGGATTACGAGTACGTGTACAAGCTCTTCCCCATAGAGGGTTTTGAAATCATCTGCGAAAAGGGGAGCGCCGCTGAAAGATATGCTCTGGAAAACGACTTTGAATGTGAGCTTTTCAAGGATATTACAAGAGCTGAAATTATTTTTGACAAGAGCGAATATTTCTATACAGGCTGGGAAATTGAGCCTCAGATTACCGTAATGCTCGACGAGACTTCTCTTGTAAATAACGTTGATTATGAGGTTGAGTACGATTCAAACGTTGATGCGGGTCAGGCTGTTCTTACAGTTACCGGTCTTGGTCAGTACAGAGGTACGGTTACAAAGTATTTCGATATAAAACCTGCTGATGCTTCGATGCTCACTTACAGCAAGGTTTCCACTCAGTACTACTACGGCTATTCAATCAGTCCGTATGTTGAAGTTACTTACGGCGATCTGTATCTCTGGAGCGGTTACGATTATGATGTTACATACTCAGACAACACCGAGCCGGGTACTGCGAAAATCACCTTCAATTTTTACGGTAACTATACAGGTACTAAAGTAATCAAATTCAAAATTGCTATGGTGCCTATTGAGAATTTTACAGCTGATGCCGGTGCAGACTATGTTACTCTCAGTTGGGACCAGATTCCATGTGACGAATACAGAATTTACCTTTACAACACCAAGACCAAAAAGTACGACGGTGTAAAAAAGACCAAGAATAATTACTACACCCACAAGAGCAGAAAACAGCTCACCTCATACAAATACGCAGTCAAGGGTATTATCTACGGTGAAAACGGTACCAGTAAGACAAAGACGGTTTACCTCACCGTTACAACAACTCCCGCTGTACCTAAGGTTACTCTTGTGACCAAAAACAAGGCGGTTACAGTCAAGTGGAACAAGAACTCCAAGGTTGACGGCTATCAGGTTTACCGAATGACCAACTGGGACTATGAAATGACCCGTGTTAAGACCATCAAGGACAAGAACACCGTTTCGTGGACAAACAAGGGCCTGAGCAACGACGACGATTACTACTTCGCAGTGCGTGCCTTCAAGAAGGTGAACGGCAAATACGTTTACAGTGAGCTGAGCAGTCAGGTTTACAGCGGCTCTTCAGCATCAAGACTCGATGGAGCAACCCTGAAGTCAAAGAGAAGCTTCAAGTGCTACAACGTTCAGGGTAAGGAGACGAAGCTCGCATGGACAACCACTCTCAGCGATAAAGACGTGAAGATTCTCAAGAAGTTTGCCAAGAAGCATTTTACTGAGGATATGTCCCGTGAGGACGTGCTGAGAGTTACACTTGAGTGGATCAACCGCAACGTAACATACGCAACAGGGGATTTGTGGTATGAAATCCAGGGCATGAGCTACGTTGAGGCAATTTTCAGCGCGAAAAAAGGTCAGTGCGTACAGTACAACGGAGCTATGGCGGCGATGATGACCTATCTCGGCTACGATGTCAAGCTGATTCAGGGCTACCGCTACAGCCGATACACCGGTTCAACCTGGCAGCATTTCTGGGTTGAGGCGAAAATCAATGGCAACACTTACGTTTTTGAAACCGGCAACTACGGCAGAGACGGCAGCTGGTCATACCTTTGCAAGAAGTACAGTGAAACCATGGGCTATATGAGAAACGGCAAGAGGGTTTCATAAAGTATCCACGTCAAATAAGGTTACCCTTGCCTCTCCTGAAAGGAGAGGTGGCAGTCGAAGACTGACGGAGAGGTTACAAAGGCGAAGACGAAAGGAACAAAACATCATAAAAGCACCTCCCACAAGGATTTTTCCTGTGGGAGGTTTTTGCGTTGAGTTTGTCCTAGAGGTAGTAAGCCTGCATTACTGCTTTATTGAGCTATATAAATTCAGTGCAGTAGTTTGGGCTACTGCACTTGAAATTGGTTACTACACTCAATGCTCTTTGTTCTTGTGTTCGTTTAAAATTCTACTAGCCTTGCTCTTTTGGCTCTTAGTAGAACTTTTCTTAGCAAGTGTTCGAGCAGCATCACTTAATTTTTTAGTCTTGTGTACAGCCATTGAATCACCCCCTATGAGCTTTTGGGCAACAAGTTGCACAGCCATCGGCATCAGAATAGATAGTTTTAGCCTTGTTAACTGCGACAATTTCATTGTCAAATAAACCTACATAAGTTTTTCTTTCTATGCCAAGCTCTTTTGCATGGTCTTCAGTGTGAACCTCATGATGAAAACCTGGATTTAAAGTTGGGTTATTATTTAAATAATAAAACTGATACATAAATTTACCATCCTTTGAATTTTTAAAAATTTTTTAATACATCGGACCCAAAAATATGCTATCATAAATCTGCGACGATGTGTTTAATAGCATATCATGGGTGCATTAAATAGCCGTTTGGGTTATTTAATGCATTTTTTTGCAATCATAGACATCACTCCTTCTACTGAATAGATATTGTTGGAAAATCCAACTGCTTATATGATACAATATATAGTGTATATTGTCAAGCTTTTCAAGCTCGAAAATACAATATATTGTATTTTCTTCAAAATTATTGTAAATTCTCAACACATTGTATGATTTTATAAAGCATTACAGCTCCTCAAATAGAGGAGCTGTATCAATTTATTCAGTTAACTCTTTATACATCCTCATAAGCTCTGCCACACACTCTGATTCGGTGTTGAGCTTGCCCCAGAAGCCATAAGCTTGCATAACTGCTTTATCGTTTGCCTGATGTGCTTTGCGAAGCTCAACAGGCATAGTAAGCTCATCATAAAGGTCGGCAAGGGAGCAATCAGGATAAAGAGCTCTTGCATCAAGGATTGCCTGTGCAGTCTGTTCTATTTTTGCTTTCTGCTCGTCTGTCGGTGTCGGCCAAGGGAAGTTGTTATAGACAATATTTATAGAATATTGATAACTAGGTCCAAAATATCCGCAAACCGTTCTCAACCATGCCATATGAACATTTGATTCTAAAACTCCAAAATGATATAGGGTAGCATTTGACATCAACCTCAATTTGTTACTACATAATGTTTTGTCGTCCAAAAAACCTATCGGAACATACCTACGATTTCCTGAAGAAACTTCTGGAATAACGATATAGTTACCTTTTGGCATGTTTTCGGTTTGAAATCTTGTTGGCGTAGCCGCTAACTTTTTAGTGGAGACTCGGTTGCTTTTAGTCCTATATTCTTGAACAGCTTTTATTATTTTCATACATTCTGGCATTTTTCTCAATTCAGCAGGTGAGCAATCCCCCAACCACAAACAATACTTCTTTTTATTGTTTATGAACCCTAAAGCATCTAACCAATCACGGAAGTAAGGTTCACTTGCTGGTTCTTTTTTTATAAACGCTTCTTTTTCTTCTAGATTGAATAAATAGCAACCATTATCAATAGGCTGATTTCCCATTGCTATTTTGGGAACTTTACAAAGAGGCTTATTTCTTGTTTCGACAAGGATATCATCAGCCTCTGTTAAATAAGGGCTAATGTGGGATACTTTTTTTATCGAGCCATTATTATAAATATAATTTTCCTTTTTATCTATATGAGAAAATCCAACTATAATAACATAAACAGTTGCTTTTTTATCCGCTTCTGATTCCCATTTGAAAAATTTGTAAGCAAAATTTATATGGATTCCATCTTTAAGTAAATTTTTCCAAATAGGAGCAATTTGTTGACCTTGACAAATTGAATCTGTAGCTACAAAAGCAGTTTTTACTTTCGTGTTTTTGGTAAATACTGAAGCCTTTTTAAACCAACAAGCCACGTAATCCACATTGCCTAAATCTTCTCCAAACACAGTTAATCTATCAAGCTTTTGTTCATCATCTAACATACCTTTTGAAGAGAATTCAGTTGACTTAGTTCTACCGGCTCTAGCCACAAACGGCGGATTACCCATAATGTAATTGAGCTTGTCCTTTGGCACAACAGTTTCCCAATCAATACGTAAAGCATTTCCCTCAACAATGTTAGCATAAGATTTAAGAGGCAGAAAATCAAGGTTCATGTGGATGATGTTTTCAGTTTCTTTCATCATCTGACTTTCCGCAATCCAAAGGGCAGTCTTGGCAACAGTAACGGCAAAGTCGTTAATTTCAATGCCGTAAAACTGACCGATTGAAACCTCAATAACATTACCGAAGTCAAGTGAAATCTGTCCGTCAAAAGTAACTTCAAGTGCCTCGTTTTCAAGGCGGCGAAGTGAAATATATGTCTCTGTTAAGAAGTTACCGCTACCGCAGGCAGGGTCAAAGAAGGTAAGCTCACCTAATTTCTTTCTGAACTGTGTAAGCTTGTTTTCTTTTGTCTTGGCAACCTTGATTTCTTTAATTTCGTGAAGCTCTTCACGAAGCTCGTCAAGGAAAAGAGGGTCAATAACCTTGTGAATGTTTTCAATAGAGGTATAGTGCATACCGCCACTGCGACGGGTTTCGGGGTTGAGGGTACTCTCAAATACTGCACCGAAAATGGTGGGGCTGATAGCAGACCAGTCAAAATCTTCACTTGCCTTGCGTAAAAGCAAACCACGGATAGTATCATTCATCTGCGGAAT